>SCSP01000364.1 GCA_004297845.1 Bacteroidota bacterium
AATGGCTGCGAATCTGCGAATGAGAACCTGACTGTTATTCGCAGATTCGTGTATTTATTCGTGATCCGTACCATTTTTCCTTATTTTCGCCCACAAATGTACATTTTTATTGGGGTCTCAGACAAAAAAGTACACTTTTTATCAACTGATCCCCTGTTTTTTGTTGGTTAACGATTGAAAAGTGTGGTTTTTGGCTGCTTATCCCCCGCTTTGAGGGGTGGCCCAATTTGTCGGATCGAGGGAGGTATGGGCGTTCCTTACCCTCAACAAGGTGTGGATAACATTCCGCAAATTGCCGTTGTTGCCGACTTTACGGAGTGGAAAATTGTCTGCCGAAAACCGAAACAAACGTACATGAAAACAATATTCAATACTAAGAAGGAGTTGGCAATAAAGCCAATTTGCTAGCGGGTCGTTGTTTATTTCGTGTTACTGTTTCCAATCCAGTATTCTTGTAATCTTTTTTCATCTTTATTTCTTGCGATATTTCTTTCTTCCTCACTCCCATATGAGTCAACTATCTCTGCTTCACGCCAAGAAATACCATTTTCAAGTTTCACATCCGAAAATGAACTCTCAATTAATTGTATAAGGTCCGTAATTTTATTTTCCAAACTCTTTTTTTTCAACTCTCTCATAAACTGTCTTAAATCAATTTTTCAGATCGATTTCATTCTGATTTTACATACAAAGCCCGCTAACAAGCCCATCTTCCAAGTTAAGTCCATATAAATTGGCAAATTCAAGAAGTGCTTCGGCAAAGCGAGGCCAGGGCGCTTACTTTCTGTCAAATAATAAGCGCTTACCTTTTTTTGATTCATTAAATTTTCCTTCTTCATAGGCCAGATGTCCATTTACAAATGTGTGAGTAACCCTTGAATGAAATGTGGTGCCGATGAAAGGCGACCATCCGCATTTGTAAAGAATAGTTGATTTGTCAACCGTCCAGGGAGAATTCAGGTCGACCAGAACGAGGTCTGCCCAGTATTCTTCGCGGATGAATCCGCGTTTTTCGATCTGGAAACATTCAGCGACCGCATGTGACATTTTCTCGGTAATTTTTTCCAATGATATTTTTTTCTGGTGATAAAGTTCCAGCATGGCGATCAGCGAGTGCTGAACGAGTGGCCCTCCTGAGGCAACCTTATTGTATTTGTTCTGTTTTTCTTCCAGCGTATGCGGAGCGTGGTCGGTAGCAATGATGTCTATTTTATTTTCAAGGACGCCTTGCAGAACAGCCTCCCTGTCGCGTGCGGTTTTAACGGCAGGATTCCATTTGATATAAATCCCCATGTTCCGGTAATCTTCGTACGAAAACCAGAGATGGTGCACACAGGCTTCCGCAGTAATCCGTTTTTCTTTCAGCGGAGTTTTGTTGTCGAATAATTCCAATTCCTTCTCCGTAGAAATATGAAGCACATGAAGACGGGTGTTGTGTTTTTTGGCAAGTCCAACCGCGATGGAAGATGCTTTATAGCACGCTTCCTCGCTCCGGATCAGCGGATGCATTTCAATGGGAATATTTTCTCCGAACTTTCTCCTGTATTCTTCCATGTTTGCCTGGATCGTTTTCTGGTCTTCGCAGTGAATGGCAATCAGCATGTTGCATTTTGAAAATATCTCCTCCATGTTTTCCGGATTATCCATCAGCACGCTTCCGGATGAAAAAGCCATGAATATTTTTATTCCGCACACATTTCTCGGATCGGTTTTCAGCACCTCGTCAAGATTTTCGTTGGAGGCACCCAGGTAGAAGGAATAGTTTGCCAGCGACTTTTGGGAAGCGAGTTTAAATTTTTCTTCCAGCAGCTCCTGCGTCAGCGTATGCGGAAATGTATTGGGCATCTCCATGTAAGAAGTGATGCCGCCCGCTACAGCTGCTCTGGATTCAGTATAAATGTCGCCTTTGTGTGTCAGCCCCGGCTCACGGAAGTGAACCTGATCGTCAATTATTCCAGGCAGGAGGTATTTGCCTTTGGCATCAATTACCTCCCCCCCCAACCCCCTCTCCCAAGAGAGAGGGGGAGAAGCAGTATCAGAAATTCCTTTGATAATCTCATCTTCAATCAAAATATGTCCCCGGAAGATTTTTCCTTCGTTAATAATATTCGCATTAAGGATTACGGTTTTCACTTCTTTTCAATCTTCTTGAATTTCATTTGTAAGACCCCCCAAAACGCTTCCTTGAAGATACCCATGCTCATTTTGGATGTTCCTTCCGTTCTGTCTTTAAAAGTGATGGGAACCTCCATTACCTTGAAGCCAAGTTGTGATGCCGTATATTTCATTTCTATCTGGAAAGCGTACCCCATAAATTCTATGCTGTCAAAGTTAATGGCTTCCAATACTCTCCTTCTGTAACATTTGAAACCAGCAGTGGTATCCTTGATACCGATCCACAGTACCCATCGTACATATACAGAGGCAAAATACGACATTATGATTCTTCCCATGGGCCAGTTCTCAACCTTTCCGCCTCTCACATAACGGGAACCTACTGCTACGTCTGCACCTTTCTCACCTCCCTTTCCACTTCGAAGGACTCCTTCCGGAGCAGGCAGGCAAGCTTTGCGAAGCCGGATCAGGTCTTCCGGCTTGTGTGAGAAATCGGCATCCATTTCAAAAATAAATTCATACTTCCTGTTCAGCGCCCATCTGAAACCGTGAATGTAGGCGGTGCCGAGGCCCAACTTCCCTTTTCTTTCTTCGATAAAAAGTTTTCCGATGAACTCATGCATCAGTTGTTTCACGATGTCAGCCGTTCCGTCAGGTGAACCATCGTCTACAATGAGCAGGTGAAAGGGTACAGAAAGAGAAAATATCTTTCGGATCATCTTTTCGATGTTCTCTTTTTCGTTGAAGGTAGGTATGATGACTAATGAATCCGACATAGCCTGTGTTGCACAGATAACAAATCATTACGAATCTGCGGATAACAGCGTTTGCTCATTCGCAGATTCGCAGAGACCAGACATCCGCACCGCAATAATAACAAAATAAAAGGGAAATAATTTCAGGATACTGTTAAAAGATGTGAAGAATCTATTTCGCTATGACAATCTTTCTTCGGAATATAGAATTGTTTGTTTTTAAAAAGCAAGTATAGATTCCGGATGGCTGCACACTCACATTAATCTTGAGGAATTCAGTTGTTGAATAAACCTTCTTTCCCAATGAATTATATACTTCCAAATGTTGAACCTCGAACTTTGAACTTTGAACCCGGAATATCCCATTTGTTGGATTCGGATAAATTATAATCTCGTCATCAATATTAGCAGATTCTCCGATTGCAGTCGGCAAAAATGGCCCCTGGTATCCATAATTCGGCAAAGGCATTCCCACCTCTAGCGCCCCGCAATCCGGTTTGCCATCGGTGACAAAGGGATCATTGATATTACTCAGCACTTCCCCGGTATCGATCAGCGGAGAATTTGTAACAGGCAAAAAATTAAATCCGTTGAGTGCAACGGGAATATCCCAGGTGGCCGGAAAGGAAATGTTGGTGAGATGGGTGTGGTAATTGAACTCTATCCCGTTCTGTTCAATGCCGGTTCCTGTAAAGAGTTGCGGCAGTTTGGCGTAGCGTGTATTGTCCCACTTGAACCACTCAAAGTTGGTGGTTCCGGGCTGATCGCTGGAATAGGCATTGTAATCCCAGTCATCAAACAGGCTCACGGCCGGCATGGCATATTCTTCAAAACAGTAGTGGGTGGAAGCCAGAACATTATTCCGGAACCAGGTGTTCTGCCAGCCTGCGGAAGAAGTTGTTCCCCGGTCCAGTTTCGCTCCTGAATTGTGCACGATCACCAATCCGGCCGGGCTCCGGTTCATTTTATAGGTTGATAACTCCATGTTCATGAACTCATTGCGGAAAACATAGCAGGGACCGCCAAACACCGGGGCCACGCTCACGCCCATGCGTCCGTTCACCACTTTGTTTCGCCACACGCGGATGTTGGAAACGGCTCCGTCAATTTCGATGGGATCATCCACGATGCGGTGCACCAGGTTGTTGTGCACGTCCATGGAATAATTCACTTTGTAAGGAGGAGCCTCGGTGGAGATGCCGTCTCCGAAATTATTTACGGTATTGTATCGCACTACGTTTCTGTTTCCGATGATGCGAATGCCTGCTTCTCCCGGAATATTCCCATTCGTTTGTGGCCAGACCGTTCTTCCGGATATGATACTGTTCTCAACGGTCTGGTCGTGTTCCCATCCGTTCTGCCTGCGATTGATGTAGCCCTGGTCCACATTCCGGATGATGCAGTTGCGCATCAAAATATGCTGGGAGTTCTGCGCGTCAATGGCCCATGCCCCGTTGCGTATCACCAGGTTCTCCAGCACAATGTGCTGTATGGAATCGTTGAACACGCCCAGGGTAATAATGCCGGATGTTGTTCCGCCACCATCAATGATCACGGAATCGGAAGTGCTGCCCGAGAAAACAATATCATTTCCCGCTGTACCATCTGTGTTGAGAGAGAAAGGACTGTAAAGTCCTGGTGCGATCTGAAAAACAATTCCGGGAGCTGCATTGTTGGCGGCAGTCTGTAAACCTAAATACGGATTTGCAAGCGTACCCGTTCCGCCTCCGCTTCCCGGACTCACATATTTTACATTGCCTGTGTAAACAGCAGGCTGTTCCGCTTTGGTTTGTGCGGTAATATTTTGGATGGCGCCTGTTCCTTCAGGATCAAATAAAGTGAGTTTCAGGTCATAGCTTGTTCCCGGCTGAAGGAACAACACGCTGCCCGCATGAAAATTATAATTGAGAGGTGCTCCGTCTACTGTTGCGTTAGGATTTGCCCTCACTGTTTTTGCGCTTACGCTGTACGTGCTTTGCGTGGTCTTTTTGTATTCTATCGTGAGTGTGCTGTTGTAATTTACATCGCCCGAAACATTCCATTGCACGCCAATGTTGGTGTATGTGGAATTGACGATAATGTTGAGGGGAGTGACGGCGGTTTGGGAAAAAGTAGGGACGCAAAAAGGGAGAAAGATAAAAAGAAGCAAAACGCATTTCATTGAAGAAATCATTCAGCAAACATACAAAAACATTTCAAGGTTTTATTAAAAATCAAATAACTCTTTTAAGGGCACCTCTAAAAATTTATTTTAGCGAAACATTTTATTCCCGATAGAAAAATTGCAGTGACACTACGCATTTAACGGTAAAAAAGATTTCTGTGTTATTTTTTTGTCTTGTGGTTTTGTTGATTTTCTATTGATTTTTTTGTTTTCTTTTTGCATCCGCTTTTTTGTCTTATAACTATTGTGTCCCGGTAATTATCGGGATGATTTTGTTCATATCGTGCGATTTTTTTATATTTGTGTTGCGTTTTTAGAGATGCCTTTAAACAGAAATAAAAACAAACAAACATGAAACGAATCATTACAATCTCAGCAATACTGTTGAATCTTTTTTCGGAAAGTTTTGCCGGCACATATTACGTAGCTACCACGGGCAATGACGCGAATCCGGGAACTCAAGGTCAGCCGTTCGCCACGATTCAAAAAGCCGCCAATGTGGTCAATCCCGGTGACACCGTCATCGTGAAGGATGGCACCTATGTGGATACATACATTGATGCCTGGGATGCGATTGTGCGTGTGACCAGAGCCGGAACAGCCGGGAATTACATCACGTTCAGGTCCGAAAATCCTCTGGGCGCGAAGATGGACGGGCAAAGCAACACCATCATGGCCGCATGGTATCTCGAAGCAGGATACATCCGTATTGAAGGATTTGAAATGTATGGGACGAAAGGCGGTGGAATAACAGGCTATTCATCTCATGTGCAGGTGGTGGGCAATCACTTTCATGACATCGGCCGGTATTGCACGAATACCGTCCTTGGCAGAACCGGTATATATGTAGAGACTCAGTCGGATTGGACTATTGAGAAGAATATCTTCCATGATATCGGACGGTTCGATGCGACCGAACAGGGCTGTACCCAGACGGCTCATCTATTCAATGATCACGGCCTGTACATTTCGAGTGTCGATAATATCACGATCGCGAATAACATCTTCTACAATATCTATCGCGGATGGCCCATTCAGTTCTACGATGGAAGTGCCGGGGCAACGGTGTCTGCCAACGTAAACATACTGAACAATACCATGTCAGGTGCCGCGCCATA
>SCSP01000365.1 GCA_004297845.1 Bacteroidota bacterium
ACAATTTGTTCTCTGAAGGTGTACGCGCCTGTCTTAGGTGATTTCACCATTTTGATGACACGGGTAAAGTCTTTTCCTTTACCGCTCTTGAGTGTTGCAACTACTTTCTTAGCCATGGTATTGGGAGTTAGTGATTATACTATTCCTGATTACTAATCAACTACAAATATCACTAATTAGGCGTTGCATTGATTCGTAATATTCGTTGTTTATTCGTTAATTGGTATGCAGAGAAATATTATTTGATTTCTTTATGCAAAGTCATTCTCCTGAGAATAGGATTGAATTTCTTAATCTCCATTCTTTCAGGATCGTTCTTCCTGTTCTTAACAGTAATATAACGAGATGTGCCCGGTTTGCCCGATGCAGCATGTTCTGTGCACTCCAGGATCACTTGAATGCGGTTGCCTCTTTTCTTTGCCATAATGTTTTATTTTTTTGCCCCGTCCCTAAAGGGTGAAAAGGCTTAACTCATTTTTTGGAACGCGAATGTAATACAGTTTGGCTTACTGGCAAAATGAAAAAATCATCGAAATAAATCTGATTTCTCCTTTTTATGGTTGGGAATCATATCACTTTTTAAGGAGGTTAAACAGACTCTCTTTCTTCATTAAAGCCTCAATTTCCTCAATATTTTTAGGCACACAAGCCGAAAGCACCTCGGGAATAGTCTCCGTAATTAGCACATCGTCCTCAATACGGATACCGATATTCCACCACTTAGGGTCGCAATCAGAGCCTGCAGGGACGTAAATGCCAGGCTCTACAGTAATCACACTATTGGGCTGCAACTTACCATAAGTTCCCTCATCATGCACATCCAATCCCAGATAATGGGAAGTTCCATGAAAAAAATACTTCATAACCTCGCTTGGAGTTTTTATAACGCCCAATTCCAATAGCTTCTTTTGAATCACTTCCATCGCAGCATTATGCGGAGCGCGGAAATATTCTCCATGTTTACACTTAGCTATTCCTGCAATCTGCGCTTCAAGTACTATGTTGTAGATAGCCTTCTGTTCAGCAGAAAATTTTCCGTTCGTTGGAATGGTGCGGGTAACATCTGCAGTATATCCATGATACTCCGCGCCTACATCGCAGACCAGCATATCTTTTGAAACCAACTTTTTCCGGTTTGTTTCGTAGTGCAGAATGCAGGAGTTCTCCCCTCCTCCCAGAATGGATGGATAACCCACATCTTCGGCACCTTTGCTTTTAAAAACGTATTCAACAATTGCTTCCACATCAAATTCACCCATGCCGGGTTCCAGCGCTTTCATGGCTTCTTTGATCCCATCGCAAGTAGCATTTATGGCTTTTCGCATCAACAGTAGTTCCTCTTTCGTTTTTATCTCCCGCAACCTGGCGGTCATGTCCCGCATGGTGTAGCTATCCGGAGTAATAGATTTTTCCGACAACTTCCGATAGAATTGTTTTTGCATATCATTTACTCCCTGCTTTTCTTCTTTAAATGAGTACACTTTTTTAAGTGCAGAATCCAAATTGAATTCAGGGAAAGTAGAAGACGGGAATGAAAACTGAAATCCAAGAACTTCTTTTGCTCCATCTGTTCCGAGCAGTTTGCCTGTCCATCGCTCTGTTTTAGTATCCCTATCCTGTAAAAAAAGAATCTCATTTCCGGTTGCTCCGTCAATTTGAATGTCATTTTTGAATACTATCAATACTGCTTCCGGCTCATTTAATCCGGTGAGGTAGTAGAAGTTCGGGTCCTGATGAAATTCATAATCTACATCGTTGGCCCGATTCTTTATAGTGGAGGAAAAAAAGACCGCGACAGAACTGTCTGCCATCAATTTGCGCAAGGCATCTCTTCTTCCTGAATGGAACTCTTTTGAAAGCAAATCGGTATCATATTCCGATACATCTTCTGACTTGATCGTTATTTTTCCGGGCAGTTCCTGTGCAAGCGCCTCGCCCCCGGACCCTCTCCTCAGGAGAGGGGAGAAAAACACAACGACAGGAAAAATGAGAAATAAAAAAACCCCGAAAAACTTCGGGGTTCTATAAGATATATTGACCATTTCCAATTATTATCTTTTCACCAGACCTTTTTCTCTTGATATTTTAAGACAGGCGTGTAGACCCTTTTTGTTAATTACTTTCATTCCATGAGTAGAAATTTTAAGAGTGATCCACTTGTTTTCTTCAGGGATGAAGAATCGTTTAACCTTAAGATTCGGAAGGAACACGCGTTTACGTTTATTATTTGCATGAGACACGTTGTTTCCAACCTGTAATCTAACTCCTGTGATCTGGCATTGTTGTGACATGGTTATAAATTTTGAGGGGCGAATGTAATACTTTTTCCCAAATTACCACTCCTTAATAATAGCGTAATCTGATAACTTCAGCCAGGTGTTTTGCAAGGCGGAAAACCTGCTTTGTGTAGCCATATTCGTTGTCATACCAAACATAAAGAACGATATGTGTCCCATCTTCAGAAACAATGGTTGCCTGACTGTCAAATACCGAAGGGCATGGATTACCTATTACGTCCGTAGAAACCAGCTCATTTGAATAGCAATACTGTATCTGCTCAACCAACTCGCTGTAAAGAGCCGCATTGCGGATAAGCTCATTAACTTGCTCTTTCGTTGCTTTCTTAGAAATTTCAAGGTGCAGAATTGCCAGCGAAACATTGGGCGTAGGAACACGGACGGAATTAGCAGTCAGTTTTCCTTTCAAAGAAGGAAGAACCTTTCCAACCGCACCGGATGCCCCTGTTTCTGTAATAACCATATTCAAAGGAGCGGAACGCCCTCTGCGTGATTTCTTATGGTAGTTATCAAGCAGGTTTTGATCATTGGTATAAGAATGGATAGTTTCAAGATGACCATTCTTGATGATAAGTTTTTCTTCGATCACTTTCAATACCGGGATGATGCCGTTTGTTGTACAGGAAGCGGCAGAGAATATCTTCTCATTCTTTATATCAAATTTTTCATGATTCACTCCAAAAACAATATTCGGAATATCCCCTTTTCCGGGGGCAGTAAGCAGAACCTTGCTAATGCCTTTTGCCAGCAGATGCTTGCTCAACCCTTCTCTATCTCGCGCATGCCCGGTATTATCGATGAGCAACGCATCGTTAATTCCATAGGAGGTATAATCTACATCTTCAAACTTGTAGGAGGCAATCATTTTTACCGTATGACCATTGATAATGAGAGCCTTGTTTGCAAAATCCTCAACAACGGTTCCTGGAAATGGTCCATGAACAGAATCGGTGCGCAGAAGATCGGCACGTTTGATAAGATCTGCATCGGAATAATTTCGTGTAACAATAGCTCTCAGTCGCAATTGATCACCCTTACCTGCCTGGGAAATAAGTTCTCTAGCGGCAATACGTCCTATACGCCCGAATCCATACAAAACAACATCTTTCGGCTTAAGCACCAATTTGTCTTTTCCGATGAATCCTTTGAGCTTATCGGTAATGAATTTCGTTCCGTCATTTCCATACGTTATTTTTTCAAGAATCCATTCGGAAGCCAATTTCCCGATATCAATTCTGGATGGCGCCAAATCAAGCTTTTGAATTTCACGGGCAATAAGAAGTGTATCTAATATAGTGATTGGCTGCTTGACAATGTTCTTCGCATAAAGATGAAGGTTCATTAAAGCGCTGCTGTTCCTGTCGGTGAGTTCATTATGGAACAGAATCAGCTCAACTGATTTTTCGAACCAAAGTCCTCCAACGATGGAGTTAAGTTCTATGGCGGCTTTTTCCTGTTTGATCCAATCGTGAAGTTCGGATTCATAACCGTTTTTCATAGCGGGAGGTGAGTTTGTAAGTGTGTCTGCTGGCATAAAATAAGCGTTAGGTTAAGGTAAAAAAAAGATGCCGCAAAGATGTAATTTTTGGTCTTTGCGGCAGAAACTTTTAGTTTCATACTTATCAACTATCCCAAGTAGGATTTCAACAATTTGCTTCTTGAATTATGGCGCAACCTTCTGATGGCTTTTTCCTTAATTTGTCTCACACGTTCGCGAGTGAGGTCGAATTTAGATCCTATTTCTTCCAATGTCAAGCCATGGGGATGCTCTCCTAAACCAAAGAAAAGAGACACCACATCGCGTTCCCTGTCTGTTAGGGTGGAAAGAGATCTGGCAATTTCTCTTTTCAATGAATCGGATATCAGCGAAAAATCCGCATGCGGGGCATCCTGATTAATCAACAGGTCAGCCAGACTGTTCTCTTCCGCATTCAGAAGCGGGGCGTCCATGGAAATATGCCTGCCGGAAACGCGCTGGGTATCCGTTATTTTATCTTCCGGAAGATGTAATTCTTTTGCAATTTCTTCTACCGTAGGTTCCCGCTCGTATGTTTGCTCCAGACGTGAGAATGTCTTATTCATTTTATTCAAGGCTCCTACCTGGTTCAGAGGTAAGCGCACAATACGCGACTGCTCTGCCAGCGCCTGGAGGATGGACTGACGAATCCACCACACAGCATAAGAAATGAATTTGAAACCGCGTGTTTCATCAAAGCGTTTGGCAGCTTTAATTAACCCAAGATTACCTTCATTAATAAGATCTGGTAAACTTAATCCCTGATTTTGATACTGTTTGGAAACCGATACAACAAAGCGCAGATTTGCCCGAACCAGAGCTTCCAAAGCCTCTTGGTCATCCTCTCGTATTCTTTTTGCCAATGCTACTTCATCTTCTGCTGTAATCAGACCTTCCCGCCCTATTTCCTGTAAATATTTGTCTAACGATGCACTTTCACGATTTGTTATTGATTTGGTAATCTTTAGTTGTCTCATAGTTTATGTTTGTGTTTTTCTACGTAGAAAACCGCATAAGGTTACATCTTTTATTTTTTTTATTGATATTGTTTTTCGCTTTAAAAGATAAACACAAAACAAATGTTTAATTAATGCTATTAAATATACTCATATTCAACCATTTATTATAAACCAAATGCATAATAAGCTTTGGTGCCGTTTGTATACACTCCCTCAATCAAAACACCCCCCTCCCTGTTTTCAAGGGCAAGTTTAATATCCTCCAAAGCAGCCACTTTCTTTTTATCAATGCTGGTAATGATGAATCCTTCTTTAATGCCGGCACTTCTGAGTTTTCCGGCATCAAGCGATATGATCTTTACCCCTCCCTGCAGGCCCGTTTTTTTCATGTCAGACTCGGAAAGTGACTCAAAGTTAGCGCCCAAAATGGATAACACTTTATTTCTTTCTGTTTTCGATATCACAGTATCACCGCTTTTACTCC
>SCSP01000366.1 GCA_004297845.1 Bacteroidota bacterium
CTCACTTATTACCAGCCCAGGAGTTTTAAGGAGCTTACCGTAGAGGACGTGGAGAGGCATAACCACGAGGTGATTGTTAAAAACAAACTATCTGTTTCATTCCAGAAAGGAATGGTTGGTTCGATTAAATTATTTTACAGTACTATTCAGGGGGCAAAAATGAATCTGGGTCAATTGCAGCGACCTTTTTCCGAACACCGCTTGCCCGAAGTACTGAGCAAGGAAGAAGTGCAGAAAATAATTGGCGCAACAAATAATATAAAGCACAAAGCACTTTTGAGTTTGACTTATGCCTGTGGTCTGCGGAGAGGTGAGGTATTGAATTTGAGATTAAAAGACCTGGACAGCCAGCGCAAACTTATACGGATTATACAGGCAAAAGGAAAAAAGGACAGGCATGTTGGCTTTGGAACAAAACTCAGAACTCTGCTCACACGATATTACAAAATATATAAGCCAAAAGTTTATTTATTTGAAGGGCAGTACGAACAGCGATATGGAGAAAGAAGTTTCGAGCTTGTATTTAAATACTGTTTGAAAAAAAGCGGAATAAAGAAAAAAGCAACCCTGCATACATTAAGACATAGCTTTGCCACGCATTTGCTTGAAGCCGGAACAGATATCAGGTATATACAAGAACTATTGGGCCACAATAGCCCAAAAACTACCATGATCTATACGCATGTAAGCAGCAAAAAACTGAGTGAAATTCAAAGTCCCTTTGATGATTTAGATCTATAAATGACAAATAACACGAAACTCCCTGAAATAAGGCACTTCGCTTTAGCACCCATTTGAAGATGGCAAAGCGAAGTAAGACAAGGTTTTTGAGCTGAATAGTAGCGTGTATATACAAGTTAACCACAACCGCACTAAAGACATTTCTTCGTAGACAATTTAGCGGTTGACGGTTGAACTTTCCGACCAAAACAAAGGACAAATACAACGGCTCAATTCCGCTTCGTGGACAGTTCCGCAGTTCACCGACAGCATCCGAAAACCACATATAATAAGGTAGCGCGGGGAACAGGTACTTTCTCCGTTGACGCTTTCTCCAACCCCGACCACTTCCCAAAAGGCATCGTAAGCAGACAAATCCTGCACAGCGGGCTGCTTGCACATGGCGCAAAAGCGGTATTCTCCTTTATAGTTCTGCCTGCCCGCCATCATTTATTTTTAATTGTTGGCAGGCGGGTGTGCGCCAAGAGCAAGCCCCCGCTATGAAAATCGTCACCACCGGACACTCAACAAAAGAATTTTCAATTCATAAATTTATTTTATCTTTGTGCATGATTTTTTTATACTCTCAAACAACAACGATTAAAAACTTTAAACTGTGCCGGAAATAAGCAGATTTTACGGATTGTTCATCTTTATGAACTACAACGACCATAATCCACCACATTTCCATGCTTGGTATGGTGATTTTAAAATTACTGTAACCATAAATGAGGGTGTTGTGAACGGACAAATGCCACAACGAGCGTTGAAAATGATTTTTGACTGGATGGCAATTCATCGTGATGAACTATTGCAAGATTGGGAAAACGCAAAAAACAAAATACCCTTAAATAAAATAGAACCTTTAAATTAAAAAAGTATGTTAGAAATAAAATCGGCAACTTACATTAAAGATTATCAGATAGAACTCTTGTTTAATAATGGAGAGAAAAAAATAGTTGATTTAAAAAATTCACTTCAGGGACAAATATTCCTGCCGCTGAAAGACCGAGCCGTATTTCAATCATTCAAAATTAAATTCAATACCATTGAATGGGATAATGGCGCTGATTTTGCTCCTGAATACCTCTATGAGTTAAGCACCTAAACACAATGAAAAATCCGGCACAAAACTTTTTTTTGAAAATAAATTTGTTTGTATCAGAAACTATTTTCTATCTTCGCCTAGCAATACAACTAACAAAAGATAGTTCATAAAATGTTTTCACACACTGCTCACATAAAAAATATTTCCGCTAACTTGGCAAGTGTGGCTCTGCCACAGAGCCAAGCAGCCAAGCAGCCAAGCAGCCAAGCAGCCAAGCAGCCAAGCAGCCGTAGTCACTTCTTCTTCTTAAAAAAAATTCTTGAAAGTTCTTTTGCCAAAAGCGAAAGGACTTTTTCATTTTTATACCAATCAAACAAACCTTAACCATTAACCATCAATCATTAAACATTTCACACCATGCCATTTACAGATATCATTCAAAAACACTTTACTGCCGCAGAACAAACGCAGTATAATTCGCTCATGACACAGTTAGAAGCATTGCTCCAGCCCAAACTTCAAAACCTTGATGAAGACGAAAACAAAAAGTACGGAGTCATCAATGAACAAAACAAACTCCTTGTGAACAAAGTGCGCGATTACCACAACACACAGTCCGCACTCAGCAGCCCAGATATAAATTGGCCTGAATATGACCTTGACGGAACCGACCGCCTCTTTTTAGAAACCGCTGCCACACGCATGGAAGCATTAACAACCGCTATGCTTGAAACCAAACGCCTGCATGATTATGACAATTACCAGAACGCATTGCTCGACTACAAATACACACAATATAAAATGGAAACAAGCCCTGGCAGCGGATACGATAGCAAAGCAGCAGATTTGAAACAATTTTTTCCCGGCACAGGGGGAGGAACGCCACCAGTGCCACCAACACCTGCTTAAAATAGGTCAAAAACACAAACTTTTGACTGAGCGAGTCAAAATTTTAGGTTTAGAGGTTAAAAATTTGGGCTAAGAGGTTAAAATTTTAGGATGTGAGATATAAAAGTTTAGGTAAGAATGTTAAAAATTTAGCATAACAAGTCAAACGTTTAGGTGAAACAACCAAACTTTTGACAAAAATTAAAAAAACGTAGTCCAGCTTAACGAGCGGGATGAAAACAAGACCTGTAAGTGCAGGCGACAAAAACGATGAAAAACACAATTCTTTTCGGATCTGTTCTGGCTGTTATTTTCTCCCTCCCTTCGGGAGGGAAGGGGTGGGCTCAGAACATTTCAATAAACACCACAGGCGCAGCAGGCAACACCTCTGCATTGCTTGATGTGGATGACGGCACAGCCAACAATGTAGGCATGCTCATCCCGCGCATAGCGCTAACCGATGTAGCCACACAGGCGCCCATTGGCGGCACTGCGCCCGCGAGTTTGGTTGTTTACAATACCAGCGCCACAACAACCAATGGCAGCGGACCCGGTTATTATTATTGGAGCGGCAGCAAATGGCTTTACATTCCTGCTCCTTCAAACAGCCCTGGCGCCAGCGGGGATGTACTCTTATCAGGAGGGGTAAATGCTTCTCCTCAATGGCAAAACCCCAGCGTGCTCAGCAGCGGAGGATGTGTGCCATTAGCAATAAGCGACACCAAATGGACGGCTGTTAATTGGATGACCTGCGGTACAAACTGCGCGGCATTGGTAGAAGGCGGTAACAGTGATTGGCGCATGCCCACTGTGGAAGAATACGCTTATGCCAGGCATACATTTGCTGCGCCTCCCACTGGCGGTTGGCAGGCACAATTTTTCTGGACACGCGTTGTCTTTCCGGGTGGTACTGGCTACTGGATAGTGCTGAACGAGAGCAATGGCATTTGGACTGTCGACTATTACACGGCTACCGATTACTGCCGTTGCGTACGTTAGTTAAAGTATGAGATATGAATTTTGATATTTTAAATTTGATGTTTGTATTTATTTTGAGGGGGTAAGGGGGAGTAATCCCGAATGAAATGAGGGAACTCAGCGTAAGCGTGTGCTTATATTTTAAACCTTAAAGAGATGAAATATTTTGTTTATATAACAATGAATAAAAACAAGACGGTACTTTATACAGGCAAAACCAATAACCTGAAAAGACGATTACTTGAACATAAAGAAGACGCGCAAAATGAAAAGAAAACCTTTGCAGGAAAATATAATTGCTATCACTTGTTACACTTTGAAAAGTTTGAAACTCCAAAACAAGCGGGTGCGAGGGAAAAACAAATAAAAGGATGGAGCAGGAAGAAAAAAGACGCTTTAATTCAAAGCGTCCCGAGCAAAGCGAGGGAACTAAACTCGTTCAATCCGCAACAACGGGAAAGAACGAATTTAAGCATCCTCCAATAATAATGGATTTGCTTTTTGCCTTTAAGCAATGGTACGGAATGCATCAGCATTTACCAAAGTTATTCCGCATCACCATTTCAACAAAAATGCTGGAGGCATTATCGGAGTGTATGGAATTATGCGTGATGATAAACTTTAGCAGGAAAACAGAAAAAGAAAAGGAAGAACTTAATACAAGGTTGTTAGAGTTAAGAGGAAAAATAGAATTGCTGAAAGCATACGCATTAGTGAGTTGGGAAATGAAATTTATTTCTCACGGCTTTTACGGGCAGTATTCAGAACGCTTAGAAAATATAAGCAAACAAGCTGCCTCATGGCATGCATGGTTTGTGAAAAGATAAGGGAGCCGATGGTTACGGCTGTCGGCATGTTTAAGGTCTTTCCCGCTTCGTACCGCAAGGCACGGAGCATAGAAACAGTTCGGCAGGTGCGCCTGCCGGATATTTACCAGTGGAAGGACAGTCGTTCACGCGTTGTCTATCCGAATAATAATGGCAACTGGATAGTGCTGAACGAGAGCAATGGCAATTGGAATAACAACAATTACACGAATACCAATTACTGCCGTTGCGTACGTTAGTTAAACAGCCCTGTATAATATAGCAAGTATTATACAGGGATTCCTTTTTTTATACATGAAGAAGCAAATAGTAAAAGAACTTTTTAGCGCTGTATTGGAAACGCACAACACTGTGCAAAAGAAACAGCATTACCTTGAAATCCCCAACATAGTAAACCGGCTTGCGGAGCAAATCATATCACAAACTTACAAGCCCGGTGCTTACACCTGCTTTGCCATCAGCGACCCCACACCCCGCGAAATACTTGCGCCCTCTTATCCCGATAGAATTGTTCATCGCTGGCTCGTAAATAAAATGGATCCATACATTGATAAGCGTTTTCTTTCCTGCTCTTACGCAAACCGCACAGGTAAGGGGCATCACCGCGCTGTAAAACAGTTGCAGCATTATCTTCAAAACCCCGCCAACAAGTTTTATTTGAAAATGGATATTGAAAGTTTTTTCAATTCCATTGACCACGAAGTGTTGATTAATCTTGTTAAGAGGTGGATAAATAAACTGCCGCACACAACAGAAGAAAAAGAAATGCTGCGAATCGCTACACAGACCATCATCACGCACAACCCAACGCGGCATGTTGTTTTCACAGGCGACAAGGAAAAACTAAAAATTATTCCGCGCCAGAAATCTTATTTCCACAATGCACCGGGTAAAGGACTTCCGTTGGGAAATTTGAGTTCGCAGTTCTTCGCCAATATTTATTTGCATGAGTTGGACTTTTTCGTTAAGCAGCAACTGAAAGTGAAATACTATTTGCGTTATGTGGACGATATTATACTGCTCGCAGAAAACAATGAACAACTTACCTATTGGCGCAATGCACTCAACGGTTTTTTAGAAAAAGAATTGAAGTTAAACGCTCATCCTAAAAAAACCATTCTCCAACCTGCCCGTTATGGAATTGACTTTCTCGGATATATTGTGCGAAAGGATTATATGCTGGTGCGCAGGCGCGTAGTAAAAAGCTTTAAGAGAAAATTGTATTTCTACAATAACGGAGAACAGAAGCTGCAAATGCTTCCAGAAAAAAAATCGCTTTCATCCCTGCAAAGTTGCATTAATTCGTACTACGGCATTTTCCGCTTTGCAGACAGTTACGGGTTACGGAAAGACCTTTATCTGAACCGCTTCGGCAATTTGCAAAAAATGTTTTATGCAAACGGCTGGTTTCAGAAAATAGGGATTATGAAAAAACAAAATCAGCCGTATGACAGTTGTGTTAGGGCATGACGCTCTCGTGTTAGACAATTAATCAGTTATGTTACCCCATCCTGACAGCGTGTTATGCCATCCGACAGTTATGTTATCCTTGTCCGCACTCGTGTGACGGAATATCATCTTCCAAACCCGCAAGGTCAAACCCATTCCGCAAACTACTTCAAGGTAAATTCATGTTATTGTTTGCGTAAAGAGTTTGCCCTTGCTGTGTTTTTCGGTAACCGGACAACTTTTCGGCTCCGTAAACTTAAAACCATCTTGACCATTAACATTTTTCTCAGCGGACAATTCCGCAGACAGACAAATAAGAAGCATGATGGGTGCGGATGTGGTTAACAGCAAGTTGCCTCCATTTTGGCTAACATCGTGATTTGATATTTTATTTTTCATAGCTTTGCTTTTAATCGCAAGACAAATCCGTTTTCATAGTTCCAAAACGGACGGCAACTTGCGGAACGTTACCACCAATGCAAAACAACAAACAACATAGACAAATGAAAAAAATCACGACAACCTTGCTAACGGTCTTGACAACTTTGACCATCGCATTTGGACAGACTCAAAATGCAACAACGGAAAGCGGTAAAAAAGTAAGTCTGTTTCCAGACGGAACTTGGAAATATGCAGAAGTTAAAAAAGATACCGCAAAGAAAAATTCCTCAGACTGCAACGACTGGATAGAAACAGTAACGGACAAAGTTGATGGAACAACCAGTACTTCGTCAAAAAGCAAGATTATCGTTTCGACAGACGGAGGAAAAAAAGGATTCGGTATATATATGATGAATGGCACGTCCGGTGGACTTATTCTCGTCATCCAAGCAGTTGGGGCAGGTGGTTGTATTGATGAAGGTGCCAAAATAAATATTCTCTTTGACGATGGTAGCCGACTTGAACTAAGAAGTGACGGAAAATTTAATTGCAAAGGTAATGCGACTGTTTACTTTGGTGGCAGTTTTGGCAAAAAGAAAGAACTCAATGAACTAAAAACAAAAAAAATATCAACAATGCGTGTGTGGACAAGCGACAGTTATGTAGAAAAAGATTTCACCCAAGACAACAAAGACGAGTTTATTAATGTAATAAACTGCTTACAAAAATAAATCGGTAGACAATTTATCGCTGGCGGCTAAGTTTAGGCCACCTCTTTCGACAGTAAACAACTTACAACAAATTGACTATTTTTGCTTATCTTTGTAAAAACAGGTCACCCATGACAGATAAAGAAAATAAAAAAGAAGACCTTGAAAAGCAGTTTCAAGAACTACTGGATAAGGCAAAAAAATTGTACCCAAATATTGATGATACAATTGCCACTTTGAATAACATGACCGCACAGACGGCCAATCTTCAAGACTACCTCAATCTGACAAGTCAGATACCTTCCGAAACATCTTCTAACCAAATTTCCATTGCATAATGCCAAGTTGGGGACAGATTTTAGGTGAGATAAGAACACGAATTCAAGGGGGCGACCAGCAAGCATTTGATTCGATAAGGAATAAATATCTCAAAGAACTTTCTGATTTAACTGGCAGAAACACGATAATTTATGCCACCCGATGGACAGGCGGAGACGCACCTCCGAATTTAGTTTCCATAAATGATGAAGACATTCATGGCTATATGGAAGCCATCGCAGGTCTGCAAGGAAGTAATCTCGATTTAATTCTTCACACAGGAGGTGGTTCCGCAGAAGCGACTGATGCAATAGTCTCTTATTTACGGCAAAAATTTTCTAATATCAGGATAATTATTCCTCAAGCAGCAATGAGCGCTGGAACAATGCTTGCTTGTTCGGCAGACAAAATTATTATGGGCAAGCAATCATCCATTGGCCCCATTGATCCACAATTCATACTTCAAACTTCCGTTGGTGTTCAAGCACTTCCTGCTCACGCAATTCTTGAACAATTTAAAAAAGCACAGGACGACTGCAGGGACAACCCTAAAAATCTGAATTCATGGCTACCAATGCTAAGTCAGTATGGTCCTGCCTTGTTGGTTCGCTGCCAGGACCAAATTGATTTTGGTAAAGAATTAGTAGAAAATTGGCTTAGTCAATACATGTTCAAAGACGAGCGCACAGACAAGCCAGCAACTATTGCTGCATACCTTTCAGACCATTCAAATTTCAAAACTCACGGAAAGCACATTAACGTTATCAAAGCAAAAGAACTTGGCTTAAAAATAGACATGCTTGAAGATGACCAAATTTTTCAAGATAAAGTTCTCTCCGCATTTCACGCAACTACTCACGCATTTGGAAGCACGAATACCGCAAAAGTTATTGCCAATCAAAATGGTAACTGTTTCCTTAAACAGTTTAACACAGGTGTGCCGACCCAAGTAAGAAGATAGCCTATTGACTTCCTGCCTTACGGCAATTTCCATCAACAGACGACAACTCTATCCGCAGACCGTTCCGGCTTTGCACTTTTGCAAGCTCGAAGCTCGCAAGCAAAACAGCAAACCGGCTGACTCTGCTTCTAATAATGATTGTGTTCTCAGGGCAAGCCCATTTGCAACCTTCCTTTTAGCGGTAGACGCTTTTTTATGGGTTGCAAATCGGCTCGCCCTTCGTTTTATTTTCTGCTTCGGCTCAGTAAACCGCTTCGCAGACAGTTTTATCGTATGACAGTCCTCCCGTAGACTATTACGTGGACGGTGATCTGTACACCCGACAGTGTTTCTCTTCGACTTCAAGTTTATTGCAAGAGGACGGTCACACGACAAAACTGCACTGGTGGTAACAGCAAGTTTGCGCTATTGCCGCTGACGTTCTTGTATTGAACTTTGTTTTTCATATCTTTGTTTCGGTTTCGGTAGACAATTTTTCGCTCCGTAAATCGGCAACAGCGCAAACTTGCGGAACGTTAGCACCTATTGTAAAAGACGACCATGACACGGACAGAATTATTTGACAAACTGTTAAAGCATCTTTATGACAATCCAAACGACTACTGGAAC
>SCSP01000367.1 GCA_004297845.1 Bacteroidota bacterium
CCATTTAAGGGCAGATACAGGGAGAAAAAGAAGCTGAGATAATAAATTTTCAATTGAGCATTTCAAATATCATATTCATTCTGCTTCTGATTGCAGGAAGTGGTTTGTTTTTTTTAAATGCAATCAAGATCCGCAGAAATATTCTTTTAGGCAAGAATGTTGATCGTTCAGACAGAAAGTCAGAACGATGGAAGATCATGACGATGGTTGCTCTTGGACAAAAGAAGATGTTCTTCCGCCCTGTTCCCGCTATGCTTCACCTTTTTGTATATGTTGGCTTCGTTCTCATAAATATCGAGGTGCTTGAAATGTTCATTGACGGAGCATTCGGTACTCATCGTTATCTTTCGCTCCTAAATTCTCAAGATTTTCATTTCTATAATTTTCTCGTAGGCTTTTTTGAAGTGCTTGCCTTCTTTGTAACATTTGGCTGCGCACTCTTTCTCGTTCGCAGAAATATTCTTCATGTAAAACGTCTGGCGATGAAGGAACTGAACGGTTGGCCCCGAACTGACGCTAATCTTATCCTGATCTCGGAAATCCTGCTGATGAGCGCCCTATTCCTGATGAATGCGGCAGACCAGGCCCTTCAACAAATTGGAAGCGAACATTACTTCGCAACGGGGAGTTTCCCTGTAAGTAAATTCATCGTACCTATACTAGGCGGAATGCCCGAGCAGTCATTGATCATGATCGAGAGGTCTTGCTGGTGGTTTCACATCATCGGCATTATGGGATTTCTGAATTACCTTGTTGTTTCAAAGCATCTTCACATTTTACTGGCATTTCCGAATGTATTTTACTCCAACCTGAATCCAAAAGGAAGGTTCACCAATCTGGAGAGTGTTACGAACGAAGTGAAAGCAATGCTGGATCCAACCTCATCCCCAAGCCCTTCTCCTGCAGGAGAAGGGAACAACCGTTTTGGAGCCAAGGATGTTTTTGACCTTACCTGGAAGCAACTGATGGATTCTTATTCCTGCACCGAGTGCGGAAGATGCACCTCCGCATGCCCGGCTAACCAAACGGGCAAACTCTTGTCGCCACGCAAGATCATGATGGACACACGCGACCGGCTTGAAGAAGTAGGCAAGAACATAGACAAGAACGGCAAATTCACCGATGATGGTAAATCACTTTTGGGAAATTATATTTCCGCAGAAGAACTTTGGGCATGCACCTCCTGCAATGCATGCGTACAGGAATGTCCGGTGAACATTGATCCGCTTGGCATCATCATTGACATTCGCAGGTTTCTGGTGATGGAGCAAAGTGCAGCGCCTCAATCACTGAACATGATGAGCGCTAACATTGAAAATAACGGTGCCCCTTGGCAATATTCACCTGCGGATAGGTTAAATTGGGCGAAAGAATAGCAATAGACAGAAGACAATAGACAGTAAGCAAAAATACAAGTGAAAAAAAATGAAAGTTGATTTAATTGATAAACAAACTACCATCCGAGTATTTGAAAAATGAGCGGGCTCAAGGTAAAAACAATGGCTGAGTATTTGGCTTCGGGCGAAACCCCGGAAATCTTGTTTTGGGTAGGTTGTGCGGGGTCATTTGATGACAGGGCAAAAAAGATCACACGGGCCATTGTAAAGATATTGAATCATGTCGGAATGAAATTTGCGGTGCTTGGTACTGAAGAATCCTGCACGGGAGATCCTGCCAAACGTGCCGGGAATGAATTCCTTTTCCAGATGCAGGCAATGAATAACATTACTGTGCTGAATAATTATTCCGTAAAAAAAATCGTGACAGGCTGTCCGCATTGTTTTAACACGCTGAAGAACGAATATCCGGAACTGGGCGGGAATTATGAAGTGATACATCATACACAGCTAGTGCAGCAGTTAATTGATTCCAGAAAACTGAAAGTACAAGGAGGTGAATTTAAAGGCAAAAAAATTACATATCACGATGCCTGCTACCTCGGAAGATCCAATGAGGTTTATGAAGCACCCCGCTCCGTAATTCAAAACATGGATGCCAACCTTGCTGAAATGAAACATTCAGGCCAAAACGGGCTGTGCTGCGGTGCCGGGGGAGCGCAAATGTTCAAAGAACCCGAAAAAGGAACTAAAGACATAAATATAGAACGCTCCGAAGAAGCCCTTTCACACAAACCCGATATCATAGCCACCGCCTGCCCTTTTTGCATGACCATGATAAGCGATGGGGTTAAACACTTCAACAAAGAAAACGAAGTGAAAGTGATGGACGTGGCCGAATTGGCTGCCGGAAGTTTGTGAGCCCCATGTACAACTAACCAAGTGGTAACTAACCAAGTGGTTAGTTTTAAAATAATAGTTGTATATTTGCCGTATGTTATCGCCCTTCACATTTGGCCGTACGGTGCGCGGAGCCATGTTCACCGACCGGGAACAGGCAAGCGCAAAACTCAGGTCCAATTTCGAGAACCGCATCAACACCACACTCATCTCACCGCGCAGGTGGGGAAAATCTTCCCTGGTAGAAAAAGTGGCTACGCAGGTGAATGGCAAAAAAATAAAAGTAGTTCAGCTCGACCTGTTCGCTGTAAAAAATGAAGAGGATTTCTATAGCCTGCTCTCCCGCTCTGTTCTGAAAGCCACTGCAGGGAAAGTAAATGAATGGATGGAGACCGGAAAAAAATTCCTGAAACAGATCAATCCCACCTTTTCCGTAGGCATTGACCCTACGCAGGACTTTGAAATAAAAATGAGCTGGGAGGAGCTTCAGAAGAATTACAAAGAAGTCCTTCACCTACCTGAAAAAATAGCGAAGGAAAAAGACATTGATATCATCCTCTGCATAGATGAATTTCAGAACATTGCCAGTTTTGAGGATCCTGACCTGTTTCAAAAACGCCTCCGAAGCGAATGGCAGCATCACGAAAGAACAACCTATTGCCTGTATGGGAGCAAGCAGCACATGCTGATGGAATTATTCGAAAAACAATCCATGCCCTTTTATAAGTTCGGAGAAATAATGTATTTACCCAAAATAGAAGAGAAATACTGGATAAAATTCATTGTGAGCGGATTTGAAAGAACCAATAAATCCATCACAGAGGAACTCGCATCTCAAATTGCCCGGACAGTCTCCTGTCATCCATATTATGTGCAGCAACTGGCCCATCTCACGTGGATCAACACATCCAAAAAAGCCACCGTTGAAATAATCACTCAATCTGCAGATGACCTTCTGAACCAAAACGCCATTTTGTATTACAAAGAAACCGAAGATTTCAGCTCTACTCAGTTAAATTTCTTGAAAGCAGTGGCAAGCAATGCGGAAGAACTGAGTTCAAAGGAAACGATCAGCCGGTTTAACCTGGGAACTTCTGCAAACGTAAGCAAGATAAAAGAAACGCTGCAAACCAAGGAGGTAATAGATATACAAATGGGTAAAGTAGAATTCATTGATCCGGCTTACGAGCTATGGTTTAAAAAAAATGTAATGAAAATAAACTTACCCAATAAACCCTAAGATGACACCATTCAAAAATCTCCCCCTCCACTCCCGCGTTTGGATTTACCAAAACATCCGGGAATTTACTTCCAGCGAAGCTGAATTGATAAAGAAAAGATCCGAGGAATTTGTTGCACAATGGACCTCACACGACCAACTAATGAAAGCAAGCATTGAAATTTTTCATAACCGCTTTGTGGTAATTTGCGTGGATGAAAAAACAGCACCCGCTTCCGGCTGCGGAATTGATAAATCTGTAAAATTCATCCAATCTCTTGAAAAAGAATTCAATACTTCGCTTCTGGATCGAATGAATGTCGCCTACCGCAAAAACCTCACCCCAACCCTCTCCAAAGGAGAGGGGGGAATTTCCATCTGCAATGTTTCAGAATTAAAAAATATAGGAAACATTACCGTGTTCAATAATTTAGTGAACACGAAAGAAGAATTTGAGAAAAACTGGGAAGTGCCGCTTGAAAAAAGCTGGCATAAAAAATTTATCACCTAAGCACGATCTCCCTGATCACCTCCTCCCCTGCCTCTTCATTCAGCATCTTTACAATTTTTTCGCGGGAGTAAAAGAGCTCTTGACGCAAAGGAGCTGAATCAATATGCAGGAAAAGTTTTTTGTCGTAAATGGATATTTCCTTGGTGTGCTTGGCTATCATTTTCCCCATGCGTGCCTCCCAGCCATCAATGATCTTTTGTTCTGCTAATTTTCCAGAAAGCCTTGAAGATTTCAGGAAGACACCAATGGCGTCTTTGAGGGATTGTTCGTTCGAAGGCATGATTAATTGGTGGATTAAGTTAGATGAATTAGTTGGCGATGGACCTTAATCCACTTAATCAACTCAGTTAATCTATTTAACTTTTATTATTCACGAAGGTACGAATTAATTTTCAGCAATACTTCCATCTTTCACCTTAAACAATTTCATCTCAACATCCATTCCTTTAAAAAGCTTAACAATCTGCTCCTTGCTTGTGTCGGTGATAAATACCTGCCCGAAATCATTACTGCTTACCAGTTCAACCAGTCGTTTTACACGCTGCTCGTCCAATTTATCGTGAATATCATCCAGCATGAGAATAGGAATAATCTTACGGTGCTGTTTCACGAATTCAAAGTGCGCGATCTTAATGGCAAGCAAATAGGATTTCTGCTGCCCCTGCGAGGCGAATTTTTTGACAGGATATCCCTCTCCCGCCAATGCGGGGATCAGTCCTCCGGCCGACATTCTAAACTCCCAGTCATCTTTGTGTACGCCCACCGTAGAATATTCCATGACCCTGTCTTTTTCAAGCGCTTCGTTCAGCAAAGCCTCAAAATCTCCTGCTTCCAACTGCGACTGGTATGAGATTTCCACCTTTTCTTTGCTTCCTGAAATCAATTCATAATACTTCTGAAATATCGACTCAAACTCGGCAGAAAATTCTTTCCTCTTTTTAAACACCCGATTTCCGATCTCAATTAATTGCACGTCCCATATCTTTAAAGATTCCAGATCAAATTTTTCTTTTTTTGAAAATTGCTTCAGCTGAGCGTTTCTCTGCAATAAAACTTTAGTGTAAGCAATGATATCTTCAAGGTACGCCCTGTCATATTGAGAAATAATACTGTCAGCAAATTTTCTGCGAATCCCGCTTCCTTCCAATATAAGTTCCATATCAGCAGGAGATGCCATTACAACCGGGTATAATCCTATGTGATCTGCAAAGCGCATAACTTCATTCTTATTTACTTTAAGCTGCTTCCTCTCCCCTTTCTTCTGGGCACAGAAAACCTCGTCACCTTTATCTCCAATATTAAACTCGCCCTGAACGACAAACAATGGCGCATCGTGAAGAATGTTTTGCGAATCTATTGGATTAAAATAGCTCCTTGTAAAAGACAGGTAGTAAATAGCATCCAGTAAATTGGTTTTTCCTTCTCCGTTATTGCCTGTTATGCAATTAAAACGGGGAGAGAAAGTTACCTCTGCGTGTACATAATTTTTAAAGCCCAGCAGCGAAAGTTTATTTAGTGTTACTTTTTCCATCTCAACTTTCACGAAAGTACAAAAGATAGGAATATTCGTTCTATTCGCTATTTGTACAATGAAAATAATTTTACCTTTGCCGTCCTAAAAACGATTACACCGATTACAAAAAGGATTATACAGATATTCTCTTGTACTTATCGGTGAAAACAAATAAAAACATGGCAGAGCAAAAAGACGAACCCCTTGTTGATGTTCAGGAGACCATCAGCAAAGCGGAACACTATATTGAAGATAATATAATGAGCTTATCCATCATTGTAGGAGCGGTGATTGTGCTTGTAGGAGGATATTTTTTCTGGACAAAATTTTATATCGCTCCCATGGAGGAGGAAGCGCAAGGGCAGATGTTCATGGCCGAAAAATATTTTGAAAAAGATTCATTGGACAAAGCCATCAACGGGGATGGACAGTTTTATGGATTTAAGTATATCATTGAAAACTATGGACTTACAACCTCCGGAAATCTCGCCCATATGTACCTTGGTCTCTGTTACCTAAACAAAGGCCAGTTTGAAGATGCCATTGCGGAGCTTAAAGAATACGATAATGGCGATGACCTGATGCTTGGTCCTGTATCAATAGGCGCTATTGGCGATGCCTATTCAGAACTTGGAAAGACCGATGATGCGATTGACCAATACATCAAAGCCTCTTCAGCAAACAATAACAACTTCACCACTCCAATTTACCTGATGAAAGCAGCCACGCTCTATGAAAGTCAAAATAAATTTGAAGATGCCTTAAAGATCTACGAGCAGGTAAAGACAGATTTCCCCGAATCACGGGAAGGCAGGGAAGTTGAGAAATTCATTTCCAGAGCCAAGGCTAAAGGCGGAATTGAATAAGTTAATCGTTATTCGTTAATTAATTTCAAAAATGTCTTCCTCAACCAACAAATCACCTTTGAACTATAAGGTTGATTTGGTATTTCCTGATTCCATAAAGATCGGCATTGTTGTTTCGGAATGGCATCCTGAAATTACTGAAATTTTATTTCAGGGAGCAGAAAAGGTGCTTCTTGAAAACAGAATCAAAAAAGAGAACATCATCCGGAAAAATGTTCCGGGCAGTTTTGAATTACCCCTTGGAGCTCAATTATTAAGCGATAAAACAAAAGCAGTCATCTGCCTGGGTTGCGTGATGAAAGGCGAAACCGATCACTACCGCTTTATTTGCAATGCCGTTGCAAACGGAATAATGAATGTTGGATTAAAGGCAAACCTCCCTGTGTCCTTTGGAGTATTAACGACCGGCACGATTGATCAAGCACTGGCACGGGCAGGAGGAAAATACGGAAACAAAGGAGAAGATTCGGCTTACACGGTGCTGAAGATGCTTACCTTTCTTAATCGCTGATTTTCATTGGTATCAATTAGTATAATTGTATTGATTCAATGTATATTTGCGACCTGCTATGTTAACGCTATTCAAAAAAGAAATCCGTGCCTTCCTCAGTTCCCTCACCGGGTACATTGCCATTTGTGTTTTTTTATTGCTGGTGGGGCTCTTTTTGTGGATACTTCCTTCAGATTCAAACATTCTCGATAACGGATACGCAGGGCTTGACTCACTTTTCTCTCTTGCCCCCTGGGTTTTTCTTTTCCTGATCCCTGCCATCACCATGCGTTCGTTTGCAGACGAAAAAAAAGCCGGCACTATTGAGTTCCTGCTCACCAAACCCCTTACTGACCTGCAGATTATACTCGCAAAATATTTGGCAAGTGTAACGCTGGCGCTTTTCGCCTTACTTCCTACCCTCCTCTATTACTATACAATCTATAAACTTGGGAACCCTATTGGCAATATCGATTCCGGGGGCACTTGGGGATCGTACATTGGTTTGTTTTTTCTTGCATCTGCGTTTGCCTCCATAGGGATATTTGCCTCCTCTTTGTCAGACAACCAAATCGTTGCGTTCATCTTGGCGGTATTCCTCTGTTTTTTCTGTTACATGGGCTTTGAATACATCAGTATGCTTGACCTTTTCGGTAAAGTGGATGACTTTATTCTTTCACTAGGACTAAATGACCATTATATGTCCATGAGCCGGGGTGTAATTGATACGCGGGATATGGTTTATTATCTAAGTCTGATAGCGATATTTATTTTATTGACGAAGACAACTTTGGAAAGCAGAAAATGGTGAGGCCCACCCCTCCCCTCCCAAAGGGAAGGTGAAAAGAGATAAAATGCATAACGAAAAAAGACATATGACTTCCTCCCCTTCGGGGAGGATAAGAGGTGGGGCCAAGAGAGATGTTATTCAACTGTTCCTAAGCATTGCAATCATTCTGCTACTGAATTTCATTGCCTCATTTTTCTTTTCCCGCTTCGATCTTACTTCCGATAAACGCTATTCACTTTCTCCTGCCACCAAAGAAATGCTGGGCAAGTTGGAAGATGTTATTTATTTCAAAATTTACCTCGAAGGAAACTTACCGGCAGGATTTGACCGCCTCAATACTTCTACGAAAGAGATATTAGATGAGATGCGGGTATATTCAAATGGAAATATTGAATATCAATTCATCAACCCCAGCGAAAGCTCTGAGAAGAAAAAACAAGATGAAATTGCAAAGCAGCTGGAAGGGAAAGGTCTTACGCCAACCTATATTGCTCTTAATGTAGAAGCAGGCATTTCGCAGGTAAAAATTTTTCCGGGCGCGCTGGCCACTTATCGCACACGGGAATTTCCCGTACCCCTTTTCAGGGAGCAATTCGGGGTGGCAAGCGATGTGCAATTGAACAATTCAATTCAGTCATTGGAATATGAACTTTCAACTACCATCCGCAAACTGACGATGAAGGTCAAATCAAAAGTGGCATTTACCGAAGGGAACGGGGAGTTGGATTCGGTGGATGTATCAAGCATCGCGCATGCGCTGGGTGATTATTATTCCATCAGCCGCATTAAGCTGGATGGAAAATTAGAGAACTTCGAAAAGATCAATGAACAGGAAGCCATCATCATCGCAAAACCGGATTCCGTTTTTCCGGAACAGGTAAAATTTATCATTGACCAATTCATTATGCAGGGCGGAAAGGTACTCTGGCTCGTGGACGGTGTCTATGCCAATATGGACAGTTTGAGCAAAGCCGCTGAAACGTATGCCCTAAGTATGCCCCTCAACCTCGAAAATCAGCTTTTCAAATACGGGGTTCGCGTAAATAATAATCTGGTGATGGATATGCGTTCGGGAGTTATTCCGGTTCCGGTTAACAAAAAATATCAGTTGGCTCCATGGTTTTATTTCCCCCTGCTATCGCAAAGCAATAACCATCCGATTGTAAATAATCTTAACCTGGTGAAAGGGGAATTTGCAAGCACCTTAGATACGGTGAGTGTTCCATGGATCAAAAAAACTTATTTGCTTTCCACCTCAAAATATACCAGCATCCAAAATGCTCCTGCCCGAATAGACCTCCGCAGCGTTTTCAGAAATCCTGACCAGAAAATGTTCAACATGGCTTACAAGCCTGTTGCCGTACTGATGGAAGGAGAATTTGAATCTGTCTACAAAAATCATCTCTTGACGGGTTTAGATTCTGTCTCCCGGATAAAAATCAAACGGAAAAGTCCTCCTACAAAAATGATCGTGGTTGCTGACGGAGATATCATCAAAAATTCTGTTCAGCGTTCCACAAATAGGGCTTATCCCCTCGGTTATGACATTTATTCCAAACAAACATACGGGAATAAGAATTTCATATTGAACGCCATCAACTATCTTTGCGATGATTCGGGATTGCTGGAAGTTCGTTCCCGAGAATTGATTCTGAGAATGATGGACCGGAAAAAAGTAAAGGAAGAAAAATTCAAGTGGCAGGCAATGAACACAGCGCTTCCAATTTTATTAGTTGTTTTATATGGAATTATACAGGCAATCATCCGAAAAAGAAAATTCACGAACTAAACTATGAGAAAAAAATATAATATAATTGTTGCATTATTATCTATAATCATACTGCTGATTTCCATTATACTGTTTTCACCTGCAATACGAGCGTATTTTTTTACTAAAGGCGAAGGAACCATCCGAAAAGAACTTTTTGATTTTGCGGTGGAAGATACCGCTTCCGTTACCAAAATTTATATGGTAAGCATGGATGGAAAACAGCTTACGCTGAAAAAACAAAACCCGGGGAATTGGCAGGTGAATGGAAAATTCAAAGCAAGGAATGATGCTGTTAAAAACCTTCTTGACTGCATAAAAAACATGGAGGTAAAAGCGCCTGTGGCAAAAAGCGCCATTGAAAATGTTTCCAAACAATTAGCTACCTCTGCCACCAAAGTTGAAATTTATCAAAACGATAAACTTGTGAAAACGTATTATGTAGGTGGTGACGCACAGGATGGTCTTGGCACCTTCATGCTGCTCACTGATGCAGAAACAGGAGAAAATTCAACCATGCCGTTCTTAATGTTTATTCCGGGTTTTAACGGGTTTCTGTCTATCCGCTATTTTATGGACGAAGACCTCTGGCGTGACAGAAGCGTGTTTGCATTTTATCCCGACCAGATAGCCTCCATATCAGTTGAGTATACCCACCTGCTTGATTCTTCGTTTACTATTTCACTTACTAATTCAAATACAATTTCATTGAGCGACAGCAAGGGCAATAAAATTCCCGACTTTGACACTCTCAAGGTGAAGCAGTATCTGAATTATTACTCAAATATCCAGTATGAATCCCTCCAAAACGGACTGCGGCCTGGCTTTAAAGATTCAGTTCTTGCCAAAGGTGCCGTACATCTGATCACGCTGAAAGACCGCCAAGGAAAAATCCATCTGGTAAAAACATTCTCCAAACCGATAGAGGCAGGCAGTATAGACCCCGTTACAGGGAAACCTCTTGAGGAGGACATGGAACGCATGTTTGCCCTTATCCATGAGGACAAGGATATGGCAATCATACAATATTACGTATTCGGCAAACTGTTCCCAACTCCAACCTATTTCAAGAAGATTGCAAACACTAAGGCAAATCCACCCAAACAGAAATAAAATCCTTCCACAACTGTTTAAAAGCCGTGCACAACTTGTGCATAAATGACGTAGGAGAAAGAAAATTTTCAGACGTAAACAAGTAACTTCGCCATCCTTAAAAAAATCCAATTTAATTAACATCACGTCCCATGAAATTCATCGTATCAAGTTCCGCACTTTTGAAACAGCTTTCTGCACTCAGCGGTGTGCTCAGCGCCAGCAATGCGCTTCCTATCCTTGACAATTTTCTTTTTCAGGTAAATAAAGGCGAGTTGAATATCTCTGCTTCCGACCTTGAAACAACTATGACAGCATCCCTGCCTGTTGAATCGAAAGATTCAGGCACTATTGCCGTTCCAGCGCGCTTATTGCTCGATACGTTGAAAACTTTTCCCGAACAGCCGCTCACCTTCACCATTGACAAGAAAAAATTTGCCATTGAGATATCTTCCGACTACGGAAAATACAAACTCACCGGCCATGACGGGGAAGACTTCCCGAAAATTGCCGGGATAGAAACCCCTTCCTCATTTGAAATGGATGTTGATACACTCGGCAAAGCAATTTCAAAAACTCTATTTGCTGTGGGTAGCGATGAATTGCGCCCTGTGATGTGCGGAGTATTTGTGCAGTTGGAAACCAACGGAATTACCTTTGTCGCTACCGATGCCCATAAACTGGTACGCTTCAAACGCAGTGATGCAAAATCGAAAAAAGCAACATCATATATTATTCCAAAAAAGCCTCTCGCTCTCCTCCGGAATATTTTAATCGGAGATGGAAAAGTGAAAGTTGAATACAACAACACGAATGTTTCTTTCTCCTTCGGAAACATCCTGCTTATTTCCCGCCTCATTGACGGTAAATACCCGAACTATGATGCGGTTATTCCGAAAGAAAACCCCAACAAAATGATCGTTGACCGAGAGTCCTTTCTTAATTCAATTAGAAGAGTTTCCATCTACGCCAATAAAACCACCCACCAGGTGCGTTTGAAAGTAAAAGGCAGCGAGCTGAATATTTCGGCAGAAGACCTGGATTTCTCCAACGAGGCTAACGAGCGCCTCACCTGCAATTACAAAGGGGAAGACATGGAAATCGGTTTCAATTCCAAATTTCTTGCCGAAATGCTGAGCAACATAGACTGCGAGGAAGTACAGTTTGAAATGAGCAGCCCGAACAGGGCCGGAGTGATGGTTCCTTCAAAAAACGGCAACAAAGAGGAAGATATTCTCATGCTGGTGATGCCGGTGATGCTGAATAATTAAACAGCCATTGCCCTAAATCCCTAAAGGGACTTTGAAGAGCTATGGTTTTGGGTCTATCTCATTCTTTTGCTTTTTGCACTTTCCCTTTAGGTTAGGACTACTCCTTGCTTTCTCCCTTTAGGGTTGGGGCATCTTCTTCTCCTTCCAATTTCCATTCTCCATTATCGTCATCTTCCTCATTCCACTCAAACTTCTTTGCCTGCGGACCTTCTTGCCGGAAATAAAATGCCGTAATAAAACCTGCCAGAGATCCAAGCAGGTGTGATTCCCATGAGACTTGGGGCTGCAACGGAAAAACACCCCACACCATGCTTCCATAAAGGAACACCACTATAAGTGCAAGCACCATAGACGTACGCTCCTTCCTGAATATTCCGCTAAAAAAAAGAAAGGACGCAAAGCCATACACTAATCCACTTGCTCCAACATGATATGCCTCTCTGCCAGCCGCCCAAAGCCAAATGCCACTCATAAAATAAACCCAAAAGAAAACAGAGAAGGAAATAGGTCTGTAAAAATAAAAAGTGATGATGCCAAGTACAAGCAGAGGAATGCTGTTAGAAAAAAGATGATCAAATGAACTGTGAATCAGGGGGCAGGTCGCAATTCCTATCAAACCGCTGAATGCACGCGGGTACAAACCGTAAGGAATCAAGTCAAGGTCAAGTGCGAGTTCAAAGAATTTTACAAACCAAAGCAAGGAAACGAATACAGAAGGATATAGAATGCTTCGAATAATCTTTTTCTTTTCTGAGTCCTCCATGATGTAAAAATATGCGCTTTCCTGTAACTAATCTCAATTCCCGTACCGAAAAGCAAATTAGTCATTTATGTCATTAGGTTATATTTCTTACATTTGAAACGTGAAACAAGTTGCATCCATCCTCTTACTTATCCTTTTTCTATTTAATATCACCGGGTATTACGCACTTTTTTTTGCATTGAATTCAGAGAACAAAACAGCAATAAAAAATAATATCTGTGAGGGGAAGCATCTACAAACCATGTGCGTTCATAAATCTAACATAAAGAACATTGTCTTTAAAGAAGAAGGTAAGGAGTTTGTGTACAACGGAGAAATGTATGATATAAAGAGCATTATCCGTGATGGCGATTTCGTTATTTTTCATTGCATCAATGACAAAACCGAAAAGCAACTCCTTGCAGGTCTTCAAACGCATGTAAAAAACAACTCTGATTCAAATTCACCCCCGGATAAAAAACAAAACGATTCAACCAAAAATCCGGTAAAGGACCTTTTCATACATCAAAATACTCTTATGAATCCTACTTCCTCCGCAATTGAATTCCCCTCTGCCATTTGCCATCTTACGTCTTACGTCCTGCCTCCTCTCCCCTCTCCTCCTCCTGAGATATCCCTTTCGTAAACCGGAAAATCTCATAGCGCCACCCAAACGCAAACGTCTAACTTCATTTAAATTTTTGTTATGAAATATATATTACGGTTTTGTATCTCTGCCTGTGTATTCCAGAATGCATTTGCACAAAATAAGACAAGTTCCGATTCAAGCAACAAGGTCATTCAATTATTTGAAACCGTTATTTCGGCCAATAAGTCCGAAGAAAAAAGATCAGATATCCCCCAAACCATTGAGATCATCAAAAGCAAGGATATTGAGTTGAGCAATCCCCAAACTTCTGCAGACATGCTGCAGAATACTGGTAATGTATTTGTTCAAAAGAGCCAGATGGGGGGTGGCAGCCCTGTTCTCAGGGGTTTCGAAGCCAACAGAGTTCTTATCGTAATTGATGGAGTCCGAATGAACAATGCCATTTATCGTTCCGGGCATTTGCAGGATGCAATCACGATCGATAACATGATGCTCGACAGAACGGAAGTTTTGTTTGGACCTGCTTCTGTGATGTATGGCAGTGATGCGCTGGGAGGAGTAATGCACTTCTACACCAAGAATCCTGTTATATCAGATACCACGACCCCGTTGATCAAAATAAATTTCGGACTTCGCCACTCTACTGCCAACAAAGAGCAGGCTGCACATATCAATATTAACCTTGGCTATAAAAAACTCGCCTTCCTTACCAGTTTTACTTCAAATGATTTTGGCGACTTAAGAACAGGAAATTTTCGTCCGCCCTATGCCAAATCTTTCGGCAAATGCAATTACTATGTTATGCAGGTAGACAGTCTGGATACTCTTATTCGCAACTCCGATCCCAATGTACAGCGATTCACGGGATACAAGCAATTTGATGTGATGCAGAAGATCCTTTTTAGACAAAACAACTCAGTGTCTCATCTGCTGAATTTTCAGTATTCCAATTCCTCAGACATTCCCCGCTACGACCGGTTACAGCAATTTCAGAGCAATGGAGATCCTGTATATGCCCGTTGGCATTATGGTCCGCAAAAACGCGTGCTTGCTTCTTTAAAATCACAAATACTGTCTGAAGGAAAATTATTCAGCCACATAAATATTATTCTTTCGTATCAGAACATTGATCAGGAGCGGGTAAGCAGAAAGTTTAAAAAAACATCAGAAAGGACACAACTTGACAATGTTGCTGTTTATTCCGCCAACATTGACATGCGAAAAAACATCCGCGACAAACATGAGCTTCATTATGGACTGGAAGGATCGTTCAATGAAGTGCAATCCTCCGCAAACATCACTGACATATTTACCGGGGAGCAGTCGCCTGCAGGAACCCGCTATCCTGACGGAGGAAGCAGCATGAGATCCCTTTCCGCTTACCTCTCGCACAGCTGGGAACTGAGTAAAAAATATATTTTAACGGATGGGGTACGGTTTAACAATGTGGCATTAAGGTCGGAATGGAAAGACACCTCCATATTTAATTTCCCGTTTTCAACTGCCGAACAAAATAACAATGCTGTTAACGGAAGTCTTGGATTTGTTGCCATGCCGGGAAAAGGCTGGAGGTACACATTAATGGCTTCAAGCGGATTCCGAGCGCCCAATGTGGATGATATGGGAAAAGTAAATGAATCCACCAGTGGATCCATTATCATTCCAAATCCGGTGTTAAAACCTGAATTCGCTTATAACGGAGATTTCAGCATTGGAAAATCGTTCAAAGATAAAGTGAGGATAGAGTTTGTTTATTATTATACGCTGCTTCAAAATGCTATCGTTGTTAAAGACGATTGGTTTAATGGCCTTGATTCCGTACTGTTTGACGGGGTGATCAGTAAAGTTCAGTCTGCCCAGAATGCGGACGAAGCATATATACAAGGATTCTCCGCCAGTTTTCTGGCAGATGTCAATGATAATTTTTCGATGAAAAGTTCCATTAATTACACTTCAGGAATTTACAAGGATAAACAAAATGATATGTTAGTTCCGATGGATCATATTCCTCCTGTTTTCGGGCAGATCAATTTCATTTACCGATATAAAAAATTTGAAAGCGACCTCTACATTCGTTATAACGGATGGAAGCGTGTGGAAGATTACAGCCCAAGCGGGGAGGATAATCTGCCCCAGGCAACAGTTTACGGAATGCCCTCCTGGTTCACACTCAACTTAAAAGCTGCGGTGCAGGCAAACAACTACCTTAAATTAATTTTCGGAGTGGAAAATATTATGGATACGCATTACCGCACGTTTGCTTCGGGCGTAAGCGCTCCCGGAAGGAATTTTGTGATTGCGGTAAGAGCGAAGTACTGAAAGGCAAAGTCCTTCCCCCTTTGGAACTACCGTAGGTAGGGAGCGAATATCGGGAGGGGGGCTTTTTATTTTACCTTTACCCTATGAACTCACCTATGCTCAAGAAAAATTCTCTTCAGAGAAAAACCATTATTGTTACCGGAGGAGGAACAGGACTGGGAAGGTCTATGGTAAAATGTTTTCTTCAACTCGGAGCCAATGTGGTCATTACCAGCCGGAAAATGGATGTACTTGAAAAGTGTGCAGAGGAACTCAGAAAAGAAGTAGCCCCAACCCTAATGAGAGAAGGAAAAGACAATAGATCCCTTCAAAGCGGGGGGCAAGCAGTTAATATCCTTCCTGTAAAATGCGATGTTCGCAATTACGAAGAAGTGGAAACGATGATGAAAATAGTCATTAATAAATTTGGAAGCTTTAATGTTCTGCTAAACAATGCTGCCGGAAATTTTATAAGTCCAACGGAAAGATTATCTCATCGCGCATTTGATACTGTTGTTGATATTGTTTTGAAGGGATCTTACAACTGCAGCATAGCTGCAGGAAAATACTGGATCAAGGAAAAGATCAAAGGGACCGTGCTTAGCACCCTCACTCCCTATGCATTTACAGGCTCTGCTTTTGTTGTGCCCTCTGCCTGCGGGAAAGCCGGAGTGCTTGCGCTTACACAATCCCTCGCGGTAGAATGGGGAAAATACGGCATCCGGTTAAACGCAATCTCCCCGGGTCCATTTCCTTCTGAAGGAGCCTGGACACGCCTGCTTCCCGGAGACCTGATGAAAAAGTTTGACCCCGCAAAAAGTACTGCACTCAACCGCCTCGGAGATCATCAGGAACTTGCCAACCTGGCAGCTTATATGGTTTCAGACTTTTCGTCCTTCATGACAGGAGAGAATGTGGTGATTGACGGAGGTCAGTGGCTCAAAGGAGCAGGAACATTCAATGCATTGGGCGCAATGCCCGATGAGATGTGGAATACAATTGAGCAACTTTCCAGAAAGGGTAAATCAATCTGATTCGGCAATTCCGAGAAACCTGCCTGTCGGCAGACGGACCTTCCTGAAAACACTTTCTCCCGTAGCATTACAGATTACCAGATCGGATGATGTTCCAGTTACAAATTTTGTTTGATAAATTTTGCCATTGTCGATTTCTCTCTACTTAAAAATTCGATTGTATAGACTCCATTTGGTAAAGAGGAAACATCCAATTTTTTAAGGAAATTCACATCTGTGTTGCCATTGTAAGTAACATCACCTAAAATATTTCTTATAACGAGCGTAATACTGCCTAACTGCATGGAATTAATCTCAATATTGATCTCATCAAATGCAGGATTAGGAAATACGTTGATGGTTTCTTCTGTAAAAATTGAGTTTACTCCATTTGCTGTATTGCAGGTAACAGTCACCATTTGCTGACCCTGATTTGGCACCGGGCTGGAAGAATCAAAAACACCCAATTGGTAGGTGCCCGGACAAAGGCCGGTTGCGGTTGCTGTCATCTGCGGTGCCAAGGGTATATTCCAAAGATAGGTGTAAGGGGGAGTTCCTCCGGTAACACTTGTTACGGTGGCTGTTCCGTTGCAGGAGGGCGGAGTACATGCGGTAGCAGGTGTAACAGTTACAGTAGGCACTAACGGTGTGATTTGGGCACACATCTTTCCAATCGTCAGCATTGACATAATTGATACAAGTAGGATTTTTTTCATGGTTATAAATTTTGTTGCAAATGTAATACCTTTTCAGATAGATACAGATATTCTCTTCTGTTTAAAACATCTTTCTGTAGCATCTTTTGCGTTTATGTTGAATATGCTCGTAGTTCTTCCAGTTGGAAATGGCGTTAGTGTTTGTTTCAAAGATACCGGTGGTCTCAATGTATTTCATTCCCTTGCTGAGCATTTCTTTTTGTATTTCAGCCATAAGAATTACGCCTGCTCCGGTAGACATCACTTCCTTTTTCACCCCGGTGAGCATCTGATCCATTACGTCTTTGCCCTTTCTTGCTTTCAGGATATGCAAGAACCCGAGCGGGAATAAGCTTCCGTTAGCTTTTTGCATGGCTTCGGCCAAACAAGGCAATCCCACTATGAAGCCAACAGGCTCCGACTGCCCTCCGTCTTCCGTCCTCCGCCCTTTCATTTTAACCATTTTCACAAATTCCGGGTTAAGCAACTTGATATATTTCTCCCTATAAAAATCCATCATCTTCGGAGTGAATTCCGACACGTAAGGCAGTTCGCTGAAGGCATCGTTCAGTATCTTAAAAATTGCATCGGAATGAGGAAGCAACTCGTCCATTTTTTTGAAATGTACTACCTCAATACCATAGCGCTTCTGAATCAAAGCCGCTCCCCGGTTTGCCTTGTCAAATGCCGCTTGTCCAACCGTTAACCGGAATTCAACCCAATCAATCTCTTTTTGATACCCAAGCTTTTCAAGGTGGGTATGATAATAAGGATGGTGATAAACCGAGCCGATAGACTGAAGATGATCAAATCCTTCCACCAACATTCCCTGTGTGTCCAGGTTCGCAAAACCTAGTGGTCCGTGAATCCCTGTCATACCGTGCGCTTTCGCCCATGCTTCGGCTTTAAATATCAGCTTTGAAACTACTTCAGTATCATCAAAAAATTCGAGGCGGGAAAAACGGGCAATTTTCTCTCCGGTCTTTTTATTGTATGCTTCGTTGATGATAGCGCCAATTCGACCAACGCACTTCCCGTTCTTAAATGCCAGCCAGAACTTCGCTTTACAGAAATCAAAAGCAGGGTTAGTTTCGGGAAAAAGAGATTTTAGCTCTCCGGCTTTGAGTGGAGGGGCCCAGAACTTGCTGCCTTTGTAAATATCGAACTGCACATTCACAAACTGCTTTGCCTCTGATCGGGTTTTTACTTCCCGGATTTCTACTGCCATAATTTTATAAAAAACAAAGGTAATGCTAATTTATATTTCTTCTCTTTTTAATATTCTCATACGCCTGCTGCACCTTTTTAAATTTCTCGGTTGCTGCCCGTTGTACTTCGGCTCCTTCTTGCGCCACTTTATCAGGGTGAAATTTAATGGCCATTTTCCGGTATGCTTTCTTTATTTCCTCCTCCGTAGCGCTTTCTGTTATTTCCAGGATTTTATAATCACTCTTCGCATCCCGGTAATACATCGCTTTCATAGAGTTCATGTCAGCGCTTGCAATGCCAAGGTACGATCCGATCTGTTCTATCGTGGAAATTTCTAAAGGATGAATATGTCCATCCGCATTTGAAAGTCCATACAGATAATGAATAAGCTGCTGCCGCGAGGCAAGAGGCATAAACTGTTTTATCTGCGCGCATACCTGATGAACCGGAATATCGCGCTTAAGCATTTCTTTCAGCAGGAGCATATCCTGAAAAGCTTTCTGCTCCCCGAATTGGCGGATGAAAAAATTCCTTACATAATCCAATTCCGACTTTTTAGGAATCCCATCGCTTTTCATCACCGCTGCAGAAAGAACCAGCAACGAAGCGGTAAAATCATTGACATTATGTCGTTTCGCAAAGTTAGGATTGCTGCTGCCGCGCTGAACAGTTACCTCCGCTTCATCAACGAATGAACCCAGCGCAAAACCAAGAATAGCTCCTACGGGGCCTCCCAGTGCCCACCCCAAGCCTCCTCCTAACCATTTAGCGAACTTCGTCATACACCCACTAAATTACGAATATGTACGAATTTACTAATTCAGTAGATAAATCTTTTATCTTTGCCTCCCTTTTTAAACAAGCAGAAAAAACAACACATGTCAACAACACAGGATATCGGCATTGGAACGGTTCTCCGCTATAACGGAGACCTCTGCACCATTACGGAATGTCAGCACCGCACACCCGGAAACAAGCGTGCCTTCGTGCAGGTAAGAATGCGCAACCTGCGGACAGGAAAAATGCTTGACCAACGCTACCGTTCCGGAGAAGAGGTAGAGATAGCCCGTCTTGAATATAAAATGATGCAATACCTGTATCCCGAAGGGGAAACGCTGGTGTGTATGGATCCCATAAGCTTCGAGCAAATCTATGTACCCAAACTTCTGTTCGGAGATGGAACAAAATTCCTGAAAGAGAATATGGAAGTGAAGATCGGTATAGAAAGCGATACACCCATTTATGCAGAACCTCCCACATTTGTTGATGTGGAGATTACCCATACAGAGCCCGGTATTAAAGGCAACACGGCAACCAACGCTATGAAACCTGCTAAAATCGAAACAGGCGCTATGATCAGCGTTCCTCTTTTCATCAATCAGGGAGACAAGGTACGCGTTGACACCCGCTCCTGCGAGTATGTGGAAAGGGTAAAATAATACCTTGCCCCTAACCCTAAAGGGTGAAATGAAAATTCTCAATAACCCCCTTTAGGGCAGGGGAAAAAATTTCAAATGACCACCCCCTGGACCATCGTTCTTATCATGCTTGCCCTCTCTGCATTTTTTTCAGGGCTTGAAACTGCTTTTCTTACCTCCAATAAACTGCGCATTGAGCTGCTGAGTAAACGCAGTGTTTTTCCCGCACAGATACTTTCCTTTTTCATAAAAAATTCATCCCATTACATCAGCACAATGCTGGTGGGCAACTGCATTGCTCTGGTGGTGTTCAGTATTTTCATGGCACAGATACTGGAACCACACCTGCACGCATACATTGAATCGGACGTTCTTATCCTGTTGCTTACTACCCTCCTTTCAACCATATTCATCCTTGTCACCGCGGAATTCCTGCCGAAAAATCTTTTCCGCATAAACCCAAACCGCATACTTTCTGTCTTTGCAGTACCCCTGCTTCTCGTTTATTTGACGCTGTACCCTATTGTTTTTATCACGAACAAACTCGCTCTATTTTTTTTACGCTTCGCATTCGGAACAAAGTTTCCGGAAAAAGAACTTTCTTTCGGAAGAATAGACCTCGTGCATTACATCCATGAGAGTACATCGGTTGCCGCTCACAGGCAGGAGTTGGAGAACGAAGTGAAGATATTCAAACGCGCGCTGGGATTCTCCAAAGTAAAAGCACGCGACTGCATGATCCCCCGCACAGAGATCGCAGCCATCCATGTTGATGACTCGGTGGAAAATTTGAAAAAAATGTTCATTGATACCCGTCTTTCAAAGATATTGATCTACCGGGGCGGTGTGGACAATATCATGGGCTACACACATTCTGCGGAGATATTTAAAAAACCTTCAACTATTTTATCCATTCTTCTTCCCGTATTGATCGTGCCCGAATCAATGCCAGCCAATGAAGTACTGACACTCTTCATCCAGCAGCATAAAAGCGTTGCGCTGATCGTAGATGAGTTTGGCGGCACAGCCGGGATGCTTACGATGGAAGATATCATTGAAGAGATATTCGGAGAGATTGAGGATGAGCACGATAAAGAAGAAATGACCGAACAAAAGATCAGCAACAATGAATTTGTTTTTTCAGGCAGACTTGAAATTGATTACATAAACGAAAAATACAAGCTATCCTTGCCTGTGTCTGATGAATATACAACACTGGGCGGATTTATACTGCATATCCGGCAGCACATTCCCAAACAGAACGAAATAATAATGATGAGCCCCTACTATTTTAAAATTCTTACTACTTCTGATACAACGATTGACCAGATTCAGGTGAAGATAATCGGGTAAATCAAAATTTCTAATTCGTATATTCGCATCTTTATTTGCCTATTCGTACCATGAAAGTTTTAAAGTTTGGCGGCACCTCGGTCGGGTCTGCAGAGCGGATGAAAAGCCTTGTTGCTTTGATCAAAAGCAATGAGCCTAAAATTGTAGTGCTTTCCGCGATGAGCGGCACCACCAACGCATTAGTTGAAATTGCGAATGCGCTTTACGCCCGAAAAAATGACAAAGCCAAAAAACTCATCAATGCGCTTGAAAAAAAATACGAAAGCGTTTTAAAAGAACTTTATTCAAAAGAAACTTCACTAAACAAGGGGAAAGAACTGGTGAAGAACCATTTTGAGTTCATCCGTTCCTTCACGTTGGATATGTTCACCGCCAACGAGGAAAAGGCAATTTTGGCTCAGGGTGAACTGCTATCCACCGCCATGGAGCACTTTTACCTGGAAGAAAATGGAATTGAATCTGTATTACTTCCGGCATTGAATTTCATGCGCATTGACGAGAACGATGAGCCGGACATGAAATACATTGAAGAAAACCTCAAAACAGAGTTGAAAAAATACTCCGGAAAGAAGTTATTTATCACCCAAGGGTACATTTGCCGGAATGCCTTCGGAGAAATTGATAATCTCAAGCGCGGAGGAAGTGATTACACGGCAACATTGATAGGCGCTGCTTTGATTTCGGAAGAGATACAGATATGGACAGATATTGACGGTATGCGCAATAATGATCCGCGCATAGTGGAAAAAACTTTTCCTGTTACCGAACTGTCGTATGATGAAGCGGCAGAGTTAGCCTACTTCGGTGCAAAAATCTTACACCCAACCTGCGTGCTTCCGGCTCAGAAAAAAAAAGTCCCTGTACGATTACTGAACGCCCTGCAGCCTCAGGCAAAAGGAACGGTTATTACCGAAAAAACGCCAACAGACAGGATCACCGCTGTCGCAGCAAAAGATGGCATTATTGCGATCAAAATCAAATCAACCAGAATGCTTCTTGCTTACGGATTTTTGCGCAGCGTTTTTGAAATTTTTGAACGTTACAAAACTTCAATTGACATGATTACCACTTCAGAGGTGGCAGTTTCAGTAACTATTGACAATGACAGCAGATTAGATGCCATCGTAAAAGAATTGAAAGAGTTTTGTTCGGTTGAGATTGATAAAAATCAAACCATTGTCTGTGTGGTAGGGAGTTTCTCTGCTGATAAGCAGGGATATGCATTACGCATATTAGATTCAATGAAAAACATTCCTATCCGCATGATCTCTTACGGTGGGAGCGAGAATAATGTTTCTGTCTTGATCGATGCGAAATATAAAAAGGAGACATTGGTGGCTTTGAATAAACAACTATTTAACCTGTAACGCTGTTTTTTATCCTAACAAATCTTTCACTATGAAAAAATTATTATTTTCTTTTTTAGCAATTCCATTCGGATTGCTTTCTGCTAATTGGGAAGCAGTAAAAAAAAATAGGCTGATCACAGAGGAGGCAGATCAATTTCATCGCTCACTATAAAAGCTCCCGGAAAGTCATCCGATATTTCCTGCAGTAGTTTGTACGCTTCTAACTTAGTTCGGAAATCTCCCACACGTATTTTGAAATAAGGCTGATGGTAATCTAAGTGGGCTTTGGAATTTGCGTATTGCATTGTAAAATTTGCTCTTACGTCCAGGGCTTTCGATTTTTCCGGGCCGAAATGGATTTGCACCCGGTAGCCCTTCATCTTTTCCTTTTTGGCTTCGTTGATGAGAATATGCTTGAGCATTAACTCATTCACGCGCTTATCCTGGAGAATGTTGCTGTCAACCGAAAAATGTCTTAATGAATCGCCTGGAGTTTGAGCCTGCACAAAACCGGATAAACTGAGAATGGTGAGTAAAAGAAAACCTGACTTCATTGTTTTGTAAAGATACTATTTTTACATACTATGAACTCCTTGCATTATTA
>SCSP01000368.1 GCA_004297845.1 Bacteroidota bacterium
CACAAGCGCTGTAATAGAGATAAATAAAAGGACTGGCATATCCCGTCCGACCATATATCGCTTCTTGAGTGGAGAGAAAATTCGTACCCGGCTTCAGATACGAATTTATACAACAGCATTGAAAATCATTGAGCGTGATAAAATTACAACTGGAAAAATTAAACAGGAACGCTCACGCATTCTCAATAGCGACTTCGATGGTGAGTAACCTATTTTATTAATTACTGTTTGAATGAAACACGCAGAAAATAGAAGCCAGATATGGTTTAAAATTCTCTCTCCTGAAGGAAGGGACTTAGACAATGAATCTAAAAAATGGTTTCTGCCGGAGGGGACAAAAAAAGGAGAATGGTTTACTTCCGGTAACAGAATAGGAACATGGTTGGTTTCCAGTCCTAAAGAGTTTATTCTTAAAACGAATAGAATTTTCGTTGTTGAATTAGGTGAGGCAGAACCAATTATTGAACTGCCGGGAATTATTTGGGTAAAAAAAGTAAGACTGGTTAGAGAAGCCACCAACCTCGACCTTAAACGCTTCGGTATTTACAGATCATTCCGACAAATAATTTAAACCAAATAAAATGAATATACGATTAGAATACTCTCAAACAGAGGGAAAGTTTAACCTGACAGAGGCAATGGATCAGGTTGACACTGCAAAAGGCTATAAAACACTTGGCTGTTTTGTAGCTACGGAAAAAGCGATCCGGTTTACCGATGCGATTCATAGTAAATACCCCAAACTAAGTTCCGGTACTGGCCAGTCATTTCCTTCCTTCTCTAAAATGAAAGACGAACTGTACCAGTTCTTAGTGGAAGACATAAAACTCCTGGCGGAACACATGGATAGAACTTACAAACGAAGGGTGCAACTTCTCAATCAATTATAAACTAAAATCTAAAAATATGAAACACTTAAAATTTCTAAAAAGATTACTATTCCTATTGATTTTAGTCCTATCAGTACCGTTAAGCATCATGGAAGAAATAATCAAATTTATTTTTTCGCTTCCACGAAAAATAAAATTCAATTATCAATTAATGATGTTCGTAGGCAATCTCTCCAAATAGAATCCACACATGATAGTAATACATTACCCGACCGCTTTTAAAGCGTTAGATTGCTTTATTGATACGTTCAATGAAAGTGCAGAGAACGGAAAAGACAAACTCCGTACAGGTGCAGTAATGACCGCCAAAGAGCTTATCCGAATTTATGGAATCTCTTTGCTGAAGGCAAACGGATCTCAAGAAGTAATAGCAGAAAATCTTCCTACGCTTCAAACCAACAATAAACAACTGGCGAAATTAGTCAAGTGCAGTTCACGCACAATTCAACGACACATACTCAAACTCCAGTCAGCCGGAATTATCACCAGTAAAATATTTCACGGTTCAAACTCCAATTTTGAGGTGTTGATAAACCCTAAAATATTGTTAGTAAAGCAGAAATTAAATGTTGATAAGGTGAAAAAGGAGTTCCAGGAGGCTTTAGCTCAATCCAAGAAAAATGAAGCAAAATCACGCATTTCAAAAATTCAAAAGACAAATTGTCCTGATACATATTGTAGTAACACAAGTAACAAAATAAATAATATAATAATAGCTGTTCATAACTCTGAACATTCTGCCTCTGAAAATAATGGCAACGATTTTAAAAGGAGTTCGCTCTCGCTCACGCCTGAAAATAATAAAGGCTACGGCACAGGATACACCGGAGGATACACAGGGGAAATTGTTCAGGTTTTTTCTGAAAAACAAGAAAAAACTGAAGAAAAAAACATTCAAAATACAGGGGAAATTGTTCAGCGAGTGGACAAATTGGGCGACAGAAATGTTCCGTCCGATCCCACTCGCGACAATTCCCTTAATCTTCACGTCAGCTTGCTATGGATGATGGCAAGGAATTTACTTTACAAAAATGTTGATTTAACTGACCG
>SCSP01000369.1 GCA_004297845.1 Bacteroidota bacterium
TTCTTTTACCCGAAAGACTTTACATTTGTATGCCCTACCGAGCTTCATGCTTTCCAGGAGCGCCTGAACGAATTTGAAAAGCGCAATACAGCTATTGTAGCAGCCTCTACAGATAGTGAGCAATCTCACTGGGCATGGCTGCAAACCAGCAAAAAGATGGGTGGCATACAGGGAGTTACCTATCCTATCGTTGCAGATACCAACAAAACCATTGCTTCCAGGTTTGATGTTTTAAACGGAATGTTCAGCATTAATGCAGACGGCACTTTGGAAGCTACGGGAGAACTCGTTGCCTACCGCGGATTATTTCTCATCGACAAAAACGGAATTGTTCGCCACCAGATCGTTAATGACATGCCCTTGGGCAGAAATGTAGATGAAGCTTTGCGTATGGTGGATGCGTTGCAATTTAATGAGGAAAACGGGGAGGTTTGTCCTGCAGACTGGCAAAAAGGTAAAGAAGGACTGAAAGCAACACACGAAGGAATTGCATCTTATTTAGGCAAGAAATAATTATCATTCTCACACAATGAAAAGATACCTCACCGAGTTCATCGGCACTTTTTTCCTTGTTGCTGTTATTTGTCTAACCGCTGGAAATTTTCTCGCACCCATTGCAATCGGCAGCCTGCTGATAGCGATTATTTACATGGGATATCCGGTCTCTGGCGCACACTATAACCCTGCCACCACCCTGGCTATACTGATCCTCAGAAAAATAAGTTTAAAAGAATTTCTCCTATACCTCCTCGTACAATTGGCAGCGGGATGTGCCGGAGCGTTGGTTTATTTTTTTGTGTGGGGAAGAAATTCCGGTATTCCCAGGCCAAATGCTGAGATCAATATTCTGAAACCGCTTTTCTTAGAAACCATTTTCACCTTTATCATGATCCTGGTAATTCTCTATGTTGCAGCATCCAAAAGAACCGCGGGGAATAATTATTACGGTCTGGCGATCGGAGTGGTTGTTACAGGAATATCCATAACGGGCGCTGAAATTTCCGGTGGCGCTTTCAATCCGGCAGTAGGATTCGGGCCAATGCTCATTGATGCGCTCTTAGGAACTTGTTCCTGTAATCCCTTTGAATACGGATGGATCTACTTTGCAGGTCCCTTAACCGGTTCCGCACTGGCAGCCTGTACATTTAGATTTCTGAGCCCTGAGGATATTGGAAACCATCAAACTCATAATTAATCCTTATGCAAAATATTACAGTCATCGGATCCGGAACCATGGGTAACGGCATTGCTCACACATTCGCCCAATTCGGATACAAGGTTTCGTTAGTGGATATTGAACAGAAATTTCTTGACAAAGCAATCGCCACCATCACTAAAAATATTGACAGGCAGGTAGCCAAAGGAAGTATCACAGAAAACGACAAACAGAATACCTTAAAGAATATTTCCACTTTCACCAAACTGGAGGACGGGGCAAAAAATGCTGACTTAGTGGTAGAAGCAGCAACCGAAAATATTGAATTAAAACTTACTATCTTCCGCGACCTTGACAAAATATGCAAGCCGGAAACAATTCTATCCAGCAACACTTCTTCTATTTCCATTACACGTATAGGTTCTGCAACAAAACGCGCGGATAAAGTGATCGGTATGCATTTTATGAACCCGGTGCCTTTGATGAAGTTAGTAGAGGTTATTCGCGGAAAACAAACTTCTGACGCTGTAACAAAGAGGGTGATGGAAACTTCCCGCCTGTTGAAAAAAATACCTGTAGAAGTGAACGATGCTCCGGGCTTTGTTGCAAACCGGATTTTAATGCCCATGATCAACGAAGCCATTTACACCTTACACGAAAGCGTAGCTGGCGTTGAAGAAATTGATACTGTTATGAAACTAGGAATGGCTCATCCAATGGGACCGCTCCAGCTGGCTGATTTTATAGGACTGGATGTTTGTCTTTCCATCCAACAAGTCCTTTTTGATGGCTTTAAAAATCCCAAATACGCACCCTGTCCTCTTCTTGCAGAAATGGTAAAAGCCAGGCACTTAGGAGTTAAATCAGGAACCGGTTTTTACAAGTATTCGGCAGGAAGTAAAGAGTTGGCGGTAGCTGAAAGATTCAGGAAGCAGCCGTAGTTAATGATTTTTTACCTACATTCCAATGAAAATCACTCCGGCATGAAACACCGCCTCCAACATCTTCACACCATGAAAGTTTTTTCTTTCCTGACGATGATATTCTTATTCTGCGGCAAAAAGACCATAGCCCAAACTCCTGTAAATGTCGCTATCAACTTCACAGATGTCTCTACCATTTCATCCTCTTCCTCAACTCACATCGATGATTTTCAATAATATAATTGGGTAGAATAATGACTACATTTGTTAATTCTAACTATTACTTTCAGTTATTTTTAAAATGAGACATTCATGCGTGTTTGTTCTTTGTTTGTTTGCAAACTGTCCCTGCATACAAGCGAATGTAAATGAAAGTTCTTCAAAAATTGATAGTCTTCAGGTGGTTCTTTCTAATTCTCCGGATACTCAGAAGGTAACTATTTGCAACGCCTTATTTCAAGAATATAAATCTGTTGATTTAGATCGGGCTTTAAATTATGCTTCGGAGGCATTACGCCTAAGCAGAAGAATAAATGACCAAAGACGAATTGCAGAAAGTTATTTTCAATTATCAACAGCGCATCTTATTCGGCAGGAAAATGAAAAAGCATCTGAATATATTCAACAAGCTCTTCGGATTTTTAAAAAAATAAATAATACTAAGTGGATTTCAAAATGTCTTTTTAATTCGGCTATGCTGTATAAGAATAAAAGCGAATATTCCGAAGCGATTCGCATCTATCGATTACTATTAGAAGAAAAAAGCAAGCGGAAGGACACTGTTTTCATGATTGCCGTTTTAAATAACATGGGAAACGCTTATTCAGAGAAAGGGGAATTTGACTCCTCTCAGGTTTGTTATTACCATGCGCTTGAAATTTATACAAAAAATAACGACCTTAATGGCGTTGCTCATATCTTATCGGCAATTGCTTCGTTAAATAATCAAATGGGAGAGTATAAACAAGCTATTGCTAATGCAAAAAAATCATTGGACGCAATGCGCCTCATAAACAATAAGGAAGGAATAGCGTTGGATCTATATACCATTGGCCGGGCATACTATGAAATTAAAAATCAGTACGATTCCTCCCAATATTATCTGACAAACGCCCTGAAAATATATCAGGAGATGGGAGACATGCAAAGCATAATGGATTCAAAATTCATGCTTGGAAATCTTTTTTTTGAGAAAAAAGATTATTTAAAAGCAAAAAAATATTACTCCGAAGCATTGGAGGAGTCCAGGGATTCAGAAGACTTATTAAGAAAGGGATATGCTTTTTTTGTATTAGCGCATATACAATTCAATCAGGAACATAATTATCATCAGGCTAAAATTCATGCAGACAGCAGCATGGCCATCTTTCAGAAAATAGACTCAAAATATTATTTATTGCAGTTGTACAAACTACTTGCCGAAATATCCGCGAAAATCGGATCTTATCAAAAAGCGTACGATTATCTCGCATTGGGGATGTCATTAAATGACAGTGTTTTTAAACAAGAAAAGATAAAACTCATCATAGAACTCGATAAAAAATATGAAACAGAAAAAAAACAACAGGATATTACCCGGCTTTCCCAACAAAATCAGATTCAGGAGTTGGATCTGAAAAGGAAAAAGTGGCAGTTGTACGGATTAACAGGAGGATTGCTTGTTCTTTCATTACTCGTATGTATCGGTTTGTTGTTTTTGCGACAAAGAAAATTATTGGCAGACCGGAAAAGGCTGGAACTGGAACAAAGATTACTTCGATCGCAGATGAATCCGCATTTTATTTTCAATGCGATGGGAAGCATTCAAAATTTTATTCTGGAAAATAATCGGAAAGAAGCCACTGTTTATTTGGCCCGTTTTGCCAAATTGATGCGTTTGGTTCTCGAAAACTCCCGCGAATCTTTTATTCCTCTCAGTAAGGAAATGCTCATGTTGGAGCATTATCTGGAACTGCAGCGGCTTGTAGTCAATCGGCCCTTTGATTACAACATTGAAATTGACCCTGCCATCGATCCTGAAAAAACGGAAATACCTCCGATGCTTTCCCAGCCTTTTATCGAAAATGCCATTAAACATGGATTGACGCATCCACAGGATAAAGGGCATATATTTGTCCGTTT
>SCSP01000370.1 GCA_004297845.1 Bacteroidota bacterium
AAACACGAATTCCTTCGGTAGGGGTGAACCAGTTTTCTGTAACTATCGCATATTTTGGTGAGAAGCGTTTCAAGGCGCTTATTGAGATTAATCCAAGCTCTATTTTTTCAATTTTGTTGACGTAGTAATATTTTTTTATTCCTTCCAACACCCCGTAAGCTCCTCCTACGCTCAGATGGCTGTTCCGGTTTCCGAAGGTAAGCTGTCCGTATGCTGCTCCTGCATAGGGCGCTCCTGTAATATCTGCAAATAAAACACCGCCTCCGATATGAATCCCTTTTCGGATCTTGTAATTTATGTTGGGCGCGATAAACGCAGCCATGGGAATTACTATACCGCCCATGCATGAAAAATGAGAGGTGATTCCTACATCAAATGAGTTGAATAGCCCCATGGTATTTTGAAGATAAGCTTCACCCGGGCGAAGAGCAATAGCAGACGGGATGATAACGTAATGAGCATCAACATGGGTGGTGAACCAGTACCTTCCGTCCTGCATATTTCCTGGAGTGATGCTTTTGATAGTCTTTATCTTGGTGATATCTACATCGATGCGCCCGATGTTGGCCGTCTCCATCACAATATCTTTTTCAGTTCTATTCACAATCTTCCCTTGCAAAGTGGTGCCGTTCATCATAGTAACGAGATAATACTCTTGGGGATCCACTTTTTCCATACTGCTTACATCTTTGGTGCGGAAAGTAATGGTGCCTATCATTTCATCCTGGAACTGGATCGCCTTTTTATCCTGCACAACGATTTTTCCTTTGAGAACGGTGCCGTCTTTCAGGGTGACTATGTGATAGGAGCGAAGGGAATCGGAAGCAGAGAAAGCAACTTCTTGAGAAAAAATATCAGTTTGGAGCAGCAGCGAAAACAGGGTCAGGTTAAAAAAATATTTTTTGCAGAACCGATGCATTCTTTTTGGTTAAAGTATTGTTTATAGATGCGAAAGTAATGGAAAATTATGATAGCATCAAAATCTAATTCTGGAACGTCCCTTTTTTATCTCGGAATGTTTCTTTTTATTCTGCAATCGTTTTTCCTTGGTTCTTTTGGAAACATTGGTTCGTATCCGCTTTTTGGGCTTGTGAAATGCGAAAGTGATCAGGGTCCGGAATTTTTTAAGCGCTATCTCTTTATTCTCGAACTGGGAACGAGTTTCCTGAACGGTGATCTTAAGGATACCCGCTTTGTTGATGCGATTGCTGAGTTTTGAGAAAATAATCTGCCTTTGTTCTTCCGTTAATAACTTTGATTGGGCAACATCAAAATTCAATTCTACCTTTGTAGAAACTTTGTTTACATTTTGTCCTCCGCTTCCGCTACTGCGGGAGGTTTTAAAATATATCTCCGGTTCAAACATGGTGCAAAGATGAGAAGAAGAATCCAAACAGCCTTGTTTACTGTTTACTGTTTATGGTTTACGGTTTCCCCTGCACAAGTGAACTCTGATAGTTTAATTTCTGTTTATACCATGAAGATGCAGAAGTATCTGGATAAGGAGAATAACGCTTCCGATGTTTTTTCTTTTACGAAAGCTGGAATTGAAGTGTATCTTCCGGCAACAGATTTTTCTCAGAAAAAACTTGAATACATTCTTTTTTGGAATGAATTGAATAATTTTCAACAATTATTCATCAATAATGATACTGAAACAATGTTGAAGTACTGTCTTGAAAAAGCGGATAACCCGTTCCATATTTTTGCTGGAGGCATTCAGTTTCAACGAATCTTTGTCCCTGCTATTCCACCTCTCCCCCCTAAAATGCTTGACCATTATTTTATTTCTCTTGATCCTGGTCATATAGCAGGCGACCTTGAAACCGCCAAAATGGAAAAGAAGTGGGTGGATATTAAAAATCCTCCGGCAACTTTAATTGAAGGTGAACTTACGTTCGCCACCGCGCTGATACTGAAGAAGAAACTGGAAGCACATGGAGCGACTGTAATGCTTACCCGTGATACGGCTAATATTTCTGCATTCGGTATTGATTTTGTGAAATGGACAGACAGTTTGTTCATTAAAGCGATTGATGATGCGTATGCAAGAGGTGATGTATCTTTTGAAGAAAAGAACTACCTGCTTACCAAGGCAAACAACACGGAAATATTCCGGAGGTTTTTTTTATTGGAGGATTTGCGTGAAAGGGCACGGAAGATTAACGAGTTTAATCCGGATCTGACCCTGATCATTCATTATAATGTGGATGAAACAAATACGAACTGGAATAAACCCACAAAGAAAAACTACAACATGGCTTTTGTGGGAGGTAGTTTTACAGCCGATGAATTTGACAAACCGGAAGCGCGAATTGAGTTTCTTCGTTTGCTGCTTACCGATGATATTGAGAGGTCCATAGAGTTCTCAAAATACATGATGGAAAGTCTGGTGGAAAAGACTAAAGTCCCGGCTGCCCTCGATTCAAATGCGGTTTATCTGAAAGATAATTGCATTAAAACAGATGTGAGCGGAGTTTTTTGCCGCAATCTTACTTTGACAAGAAAAGTGAAAGGAATTATATGTTACGGAGAATCCCTTTACCAGGATAATATCAATGAATGTAAAGTCCTCAGCAAAAAAGAGGTTAAGATCGGTGAGATGGAAACCTCCAAACGAGTAGAGGAGATAGCCGAAGCATACTATCAAGGAATAATGAATTACGTAAAAAGTAAAACTAAATAATGGTATTTTTTGCGTCTTGGCGCCTTAGCAATAAATTTTTCACCGCAAAGACACAAAGGTGCGAGCGAAACAAATACACATGGACAATAACGAGGATAAAAAATACTTTCAAGGCCGTGGTGCTCAGGTAAACACCCACAACCGCTTTCTCAAGCAGTCGTATGGGAATGTGTTTCCGGAGGTGATCGATGAGGAAATGCTTAAGGAAGAGCAAACGCAGTACATAGAAGTTTTTTCGAAAACCATCGTCAATAAAGTAGAAAGCCCCGATATACCCGGCATGTATTCCATGAACCCGTATCAGGGCTGTGAACATGGGTGTTTGTACTGCTACGCACGCAGCACACATGAATACTGGGGTTACAGCGCAGGGCTTGATTTTGAACGAAAAATTTTAGTAAAGAAAAATGCGCCTGAACTTTTGGAGAAAGCGTTTCAAAAGAAGAACTGGGTGGCATCACCCATCATGTTCTCAGGCAATACCGACTGCTACCAGCCTATTGAACGCAAACTGGAAATTACCCGGAAGATGCTGGAGGTTTGCCTGAAGTATAAACATCCTGTGAGCATGATTACAAAAAATGCCCTTATCGTACGTGATCTGGATATTCTTTCTGAATTGGCAAAACTCAAACTTGCTCATGTGATGATCACCATTACCTCGCTGGATGAGAATCTGCGTTTGAAATTAGAACCAAGAACGGTTACCTGCAAGAACCGTATGAAGGCTGTCAAAATTCTTGCCGATGCAGGTGTTCCGGTTGGAGTGATGAACGCTCCAATCATTCCCGGACTCACGAGCCATGAAATTCCGGAGATGATAAAGACTGCTGCGGAGAATGGTGCGTACACGGCAGGCTACACCATTGTGCGTTTGAATGGGGCCATTGCCGATGTGTTCAAAGACTGGCTTCACAAAAACTTTCCGGACCGTGCCGATAAAGTTTGGAATCACATTAAAGATTGTCATGGCGGACAAGTGAATGACAGCCGCTTTGGTACACGCACCCGTGGAGAAGGAAAGATCGCGGAATCCATACGCAATCTTTTTAAAATGTCCGTGAAAAAATACTTAAAAGGAAAAGATAAATTTGAATTTGATACCGAAGCGTTCAGCAAACAAAGACAAATAACATTTCTAAAAGAAAAAGTCAAAGGGCAGATTTCGTTGTTTGATGATAAAACTTTTACCTTCGTCTCATGAAAAGGTATAGAGGAATATAGGAAATACAATAATCTCCACTCTATACCTTATACTTCTTCTGTATGAAAAACATCCTCCTCATAGGTGCCGGCCGTTCTGCTTCCACGCTCATCAAATATTTGCTTGATAATTCTCAGAAAGAAGGATGGAAGATTAATGTTGGCGACCTTTCCCCGGAACTTGCAAAACAGAAAACCAACAACCATCCAAACGCGCATCCTATTGCCTTTGATGTAAATAATGAAGAACAAAGAGTTGCTGAGATCGCTAAAGTTGATCTTGTAATCTCCATGCTCCCTGCCGCCATGCATCTTTCTGTGGCAAAGGAGTGTTTAAAGCAAAAGAAAAATCTGGTTACGGCAAGTTATGTATCCAAACAAATGAAAGATTTGGATGCGGACGCAAAAAAAGCAGGTGTTATTTTTCTGAATGAGATAGGGTTGGATCCGGGCATTGACCATCTTTCAGCCATGAAAGTGATTGATGAAGTGAAAGCAAAAGGCGGGACAATGGTTACTTTTAAATCCTATTGCGGTGGTCTGGTTGCTCCTGAGTCGAACGATAACCCCTGGGGCTATAAATTCACATGGAACCCCAGGGCGGTAGTGATGGCAGGGCAGTCCGGTGATTCCGCAGGAGCTACAGCGCAATACTTAGA
>SCSP01000371.1 GCA_004297845.1 Bacteroidota bacterium
CTTTTGTAAGCAGGCAAAGCGCCTGCACTCAGGATTAACACGACCACCATGCCTATTGCCAATTTTTTTTTATTAAGACTTGGGTAATGCCATTTTTTGACCGTTAACAGGAGAAAAATCACCGAAGATCCGGCCAGCGCAGCCCAGCAGGCGCGGGTTTCCATAAGCAGAAGCAATATCAATGACAACAGTACAAGCACCGCCATTCCGCGCCTGATCCAGCGATTCTTGTTTTGAAAAAAACAAATTACCTGGAAAGGGATGAATAGCAAAACCATTTCCGAAAAAATATTCCGGTTGCCGAAAGTTGCATATACCAGGTTGTTAAGTTTTTGAATGTTTATTTCGAAGAACTTCGTGTAATAAAAAAATTCTGCGTAGCCTATGACGACCAACAGAGCGGAAGAAATGGTAAGCAGACCTGTCATGATCCTCAAAAAAGAGGATTTCCACGAAAAAGATGGGGCAGGAGACAACACGCAAAGCCGGCAAAAAAATAAAACCAGAAAATAGAACAATGTAACTTTTGACAGTTCAAACAAGCTTAGGTCAAAGCTATGCGTGTGTATAATTGATATCCAGGAAAGCAATATATATCCCGCCAGCAGCAATAAAGGTTTTGATCGTAACAGAGAAACAGGAACTGTGAATAGAATTCCTTTAAGTGAACAGAACAGTACCGCACCGAATAAAACAGCGGCAAGATAGGTTTGTCTTAAAGCCAGGGTGGGGTCAACAGCAGCATCGGTCCAGAGGAAAAAGGTGATGCAAAAAAGAAAAGCGACCCCGATAAAGATTCTTTTGTGTGAAGAGACACTAAACAAATGGAGGGTGTTTTTATATATTGGACGCTCTAAAAACCTTCTTTTTGTCTTACCCAATCCTTATTCCCTTCCAAAAGAGAGATATACGGCAGGGTTTTAGAGATGCCCTGTAACTACTGTCTTACAGAAATCACAACCCATCTGCCTAACCCTCCTCCCATAAAGTTTGGCGAATAAATTAAAGTAACTATACCCTGCCCTATTGTCGCATTTGGTCCTCCTATAGTATTTATTCTGTTTGGTGGCTGAGGTTCAACAGCATCTTCATTATTAAGGGTCATATTTCCGGTTGAAGCATTAATCAATATCAATATTTTTCCGGCAGAGGATGCCGGCAGAGACACAGGGGTGGGTATTCCTGCTACATTGAATGAATTACTACCGGTAAATTCTATTACGCTTACGCCTGACGGAAATCCCGGGGTTAAAGTTGAAATGATCTGTGCCGGAGCCGGAACGAAAGTAGCTATTCCCATAGCCAAATCACCCGTCATGTGCAACTGCATGGTGGGATTGGTTGTTCCAATGCCCACGCTGCCTCCCGAGGGTTGAAGGGCGAGCGAATAAGCAGAACCACCGCTGCCGGCCTGCATCCATAAGGCAGCAGGGAAAGCTCCATCTTGCCCGATATCCAGTGCCCCGCTGGCGGTAGCTATGCGGATCACTCCGGTTGATGATACTGCGTCAGGAATAGAAGGCCATTGTGCTGTCCCGAAAGCATGAAGCCTGGCTTGAGGAGAAGTGGTTCCAATTCCTATTTCGGATGCAGTATTAAATAAAAGAGAATTCGCCACCCAGTTTGTTCCATCGTGCCTCAATGTTTGGCTGACCGTTCCAGGGGAACTCCCTTGCAGGAGCTTCACCCAAACGGTTCCGTTCCAATACCAATAACCCAAACCTCCGCCTGTCATCGCAGCATTGTTGTTGTACACGAGCAAACTGGTAACAGGCGCTCCGGTAATAGGAGCGTAAACGGCAACATCGGTTAAAGCCACGCGGGGAATTAACACTCCTTTATCAGTGAAATCAACATCCAATCCTGCTGAAACATTTGGCGTTGCGCCTGTGGCATTAATGGCGGCAGGATTTTTAATGTTTATGATGCTTCCGTCATCAAAAATCTTTGAATCTCCGATAGATGTCCCCGTAGGTGTAAACTTCGCAACCTGATTTATAGTTCCGGAGCCGGTAATTGTACCGCTGCCTGTTGGCGCCCAGGTTAAGGTGCCTGCACCATTATTCGTAAGTACACCAACCGCATTTGCACCAGGAAAGGAAGTGATAACATTATTTAACATGATAATGTTCCCGGAAGCATTGATCTGAAATGGGGAAGCGGATCCAACAGAGAATAAAGAAGAGGGAGCGGTGGTTCCGATGCCCACAAAATCAGTGATTGTTGTCGGATAAATTACGCCTGCTCCGTCTGTCCAGGGGCCGGCCGGTGCACCGGCAGCAGCCCAACTCAAAATTCCCGCTCCGTTGGTGCTGAGCACATCTCCGCCCGCGCCATCGGTTGCTGGAAGCGTCCATATATTATTGCCTGGGATAAAATCAGGGGCTTTAAACCCGACATAATCGCCATTCACAATAGTTTCAAAAAATCGGAGTTCCCCTGTTTGCCCTGCGCCTGCGCCAAAAGGTTGAATGTTTAGTGCAGCTCCTGTGGCAGGAATAATGTCAAGTTTGGCTTGTGGCGAAGTAGCTCCTATGCCTACATTGCCATTGTGATCAATGCGCACGCGCTCTGTGGCAATTGCTGTACCGTTAAGCGTGGTATGAAATGTCAGATTTGCGCCTGTTGTTCCAGGAGAAAAAAATTCAGTTGCAAATGACTCTATTAATGCATTAGGCCCGGTTGCGCCAAATGACGCGCCATCATATCCTAAAAAACCTACGGCTCCCAGTGCATCATTTGCCAGTACTGCGTCCGGGATAGCCATTGTGCCCCGATTCCGCAACAAACTAACGCCACCCTGCATGCCGGCATCACTTGCTATTTGCAGGGCAATAGAGGTTCCCATCGTATTGCTTGCCACATGCAAATTGGTAAAAGGAGAAGTTGTTCCGATTCCCACATTTCCATCGGCAGTTATCCTCATTTTTTCTGTCAACGTGCTATTTCCAGCGCCTCCCAGTGTTGCGGTAGAGAATGTAAGATTTGAGCCGTGACGGTCAATTCCTCCTATGGTGAAATTCTCTTCTGCGGTTGACTTGATACTGGCGCCAATCTGATAACTACCGTCAAATCCCACCATTTGTATTTCTCCGATTTCATCATTAAGAAGAACAGGAGCAGGGGCAGCTATTGTACCTCGGGCTTTAACAAGCTGTATAACAGGGGATGCAATGTCATCACTTGTCTGGTGGGAAGTAATTCCACGGGGAGAACTACTGATTGACGACAGAACATGCAGTTGCGTGACGGGAATATTAGTTCCGATTCCCACATAGTCGGCCAGTATTGCAGGATAAATTACGGCTCCGGTTTTTGACCAAAGAGCAGCGCCCCCTCCCGCATTTCCCGATGCAGTTACCATCTGAAAGCGCCCGCCTGCGTTAATATTGTAATACATTATAACTACCTGATTTGTTTTTATATCGTTGGCTACTAAAGGAGCGCCTGCGGTGTTGACAATGGGTTTGGATCCCACTCCTCCAATATTCATGGTGGGGCCGGCAGAGCAGTCGTGATTTGATTTGAAGATGACGGAGAAACCCTCATAGTAGGCGGTAAAATTCCCGGGGTAGTTGGTGATGGTATAATTGCCTCCCGCACTGGCTCCATCAACGGGGATTACTTGCGCGCTGAGGCAACTGAAAGCGAATGAAATGAGACTAAGCAGTATAATTGTTTTCTTTAACATGAAATAAAACTATCTCAGCAATACTCTTCCAGCAGTTCCTGCTACTGTGTTTTCTATCCAAACCCCGATTGAAGCCCCATTTGCCGGTCCCACTACGCTGGTTGCACGACCTGGAGAGGTAGAAGTAATGCAATGCTGTCCGGCAGATGTTCCTCCCGGAGCTGCTATTACCATTACCACTCCCCCCACCGCTATGCGCACCGGTGACCCCGGCCCTGCAGCATCCAATGCGATGCCAACCGCGGACGTATTGTCATTCAGACTTGTTTTCATAACGCAGCCGGTGCAGGAAGGATCCACAATAACAATTTCATTGACAGCAATGGGGACGGTGGCCTTCATCCACACCACAATAGGCTGGTTGTTGAGTTCAGGGTTGGGAGCCAGTGCATCGCCCAGTCCCACTGCGCCACCTTTGAACACTGCAGCATTTGCGTTGGGGTTGGCAACCTGCACTTCCAGGGCATTGGATGGATTTGCACCGCTTGAGTTAAAGAAAATTCCTGCCGGGGTTCCGCCTGCGCCTACGCTCTGAAACACATGAAGTTTTGCAGCAGGCGGATTAATCCCTATGCCCACATTGTCTGAAATGGTGTTGAGGAAAACATCAGGCGCTGTGCGATTCCAAATGGGAGTGAAAGCGCCACCGCTGCCGCTGATGAGGCGCAGCCACTTGGTTCCGTCCCAGTAATAGTAGCCGGGAGTTACATCGTTGGGATTCAAGCCTGCAGTTGCGGTATTGTAAATGAGCAGGCTGATTGCAGGAGTTGCAATAGTTGCTGCATCGGTGGCAGATGTTAAGGCAACGCGGGGAATGAGCACGCCTTTTGTATCGCCTCCGGTGGTTGGATTTCCGTTTCCAACATTAAGCAGAGCGCTTACGTCAGGAGCAGTAGTTCCAATCCCCACTAATCCGGAAGCTGTGATTCTCATCCTTTCAATATTTGTAGTAGCAAAATACATTGGATTGCCGCTCACAACTTGCAGCAACATTCCTCCCGCTGTGGCGCCCGAAAAAATCTGCGAAAGGTTTGCGCGGGCTATTCCTGCCGTGCTGCCTCCGTCCGTTGATGCGCCCTTGTACAGTTGCAATGTATTTGTTGTGGATCCGTTTGTTTGTAATATTATTTCGGAAGATCCATTGGTTCCTGGAGATTCAATTTGGATGCGCTGATCCGAATCTGCCGGACCCGCAATAGTAAGGTGCTCAGTAGGTCCATTTGTTCCAATGCCAACATTTCCGGTTGACAGAACCCTCATCCTTTCGAACCCGATACCAACACCACCGGTTCGAAATGCGAGGTCCTGCACATCGGTTGTGCCCAGAAAATTTACAGCCGGATTGGTTCCCACGTTACCGACAACAGACCAATCTCCTCCGCCTCCTGCCGTGGCAAGTTGCACCCAAGCCGGAGTGGCGGGAACATTGGAGTTATAGTAAAATCCTGCAGGCGATAATCCGCCTGCTCCGGTATTGTACACGAGCAAACTTGTTGCAGGAGAAGCAATGGTGGTTACATCCGCAACTCCGGTAAGCGCAACCCGGGGAATGAGAAGTCCTTTATCGGTTGCAACTATATCGAGCATTGCACTTGGATCTGCCAGCGCGTTGCTTACGCTCAGTCTGCCATTTGGAGCCAACAACAGGCGTGAGGCCCCGAAGGTAATATCCATGATCCCAAAATTGCCACCGCCATCCACATACGTGCGGTAGGTACGCACACCAGCTTGTTCGATATCTATGGCGGCTGTAGGGATGGTATTTCCGAAAATATGCAGGCGGGCCTGAGGGGCAGTGGTTCCAATTCCGACATTTCCAGTGGTCTCATTTATCTGCAAGCGTACAGCGAGAGCGTCAACATCTGTAATGCGGAATCCGGATGCCGCGTTCACCTCCTGCCCGATGAACCACTCGTTCGTAGCTGTTTTGATCCTGTAACCCGTTTTGAAATTGGCTCCGGAATTCTGAAGCAGGATTTCGGTGGGGTCGCTGGTTCCGCTCACATGCAGCAATGAAGTTGGAGGGAACCCGATGCTCATGTTCCCAACACCCACGTTAGTTCCTGTATTGAACAAGTTGTCTGTCGCGAGCCAACCGGTTCCATCGTGGTAGAGGGTTTGCCCGGTTGTGCCGGTTGGAGTAAATGTTCCGGTTGGGCCCTGCGGACCCATCGGTCCTGTATCACCTGTAATTCCTGTTACGCCAGTAACACCCGTTACCCCAGTTGCACCGGTAACCCCAGTAATTCCAGTAACCCCTGTAATTCCTGTTACACCGGTAACACCTGTTATCCCAGTTGCACCCGTAACACCTGTTGCACCGGTAACCCCAGTCATTCCAGTAACACCTGTTATCCCAGTTGCACCCGTAACACCTGTTGCACCGGTAACCCCAGTCATTCCAGTAACACCGGTAACACCTGTTATCCCGGTTGCGCCCGTAACCCCAGTTGCACCGGTAACACCCGTAACCCCAGTTGCGCCCGTAACCCCAGTTGCACCGGTAACACCAGTCATTCCAGTAACACCGGTAACACCTGTTATCCCGGTTGCGCCCGTAACACCTGTTGCACCGGTAACCCCGGTAATTCCAGTA
>SCSP01000372.1 GCA_004297845.1 Bacteroidota bacterium
CTCAGAGGCTTCGGCTTCCTTTTGCGCGTTCGCATGGAATGAAAGCGGAAAATGCCGATATACCCATTTCACTTTATCGCCGTAATCGGTTATAACTTGCTGCATCGTTGGATGGAACCGTTTACAAAAGGGGCATTCCATATCCGAGTATTCAACCAGCGTTATTTTTGCATTCTTATTGCCTCTCACATGTTCATCCGCAGTTAGCTCTGGCCTTTTAACTGCTTGCTGTGTCGGTGGAGCTGCGGCCACGGCAGTATCCGGCGTCGGGTTAACCACAGCTGCTTGAATGGTGGAAGGTTGAGAAGCCCTATTTTCCAGAACTTGTACTTTAGCTTGAAACGAACCCAAAAAATAGGCTCCGAGGATCAGCACGACTGCCAAAAACGTATTGATATTAAATCCCGGAGATGCTGAGTGGGTAGAATTTTGCATACACCCCAACCATACCAAATCATGTATGAAGATTTTGTGAAGGATGAATTAAGCCATTTTATCCCGTACGTTCAGGAGTACTTTTTCAAAATCTGAAGAGACAACAAGAGTAAAAAGGGCAAGTCCGGGAAAGGTTACGGATTGATCCTCATGAGAAAAAATCCGGCCATCAACCGGTGATGGTAACACTTCTATTTGTTCTCCAAAAACGTTTCGTACCCGTCCTAATACTTGGCCCTCTTTCACCGCGTCTCCTGGCTTTACCTCATAGGCAATGATCCCTGTTGACTGGGTAGCAAGACGTTCGGTAAACGTATTTACGTCTGTAGGAATGGTTGAAATAAGTTTTTTCTCTCCTTCTACCATTCCGAGCGCTTCAAATACTTCCCAAATGGCGTTTACCCCCATTCGTCGGTAGTCATCAACAATCACACAAGGCCAGCCAATTTCAATTGTTATAGCGGGTACTCCCTCTGTTTGAAGTCTTCCGGTAAAGCATTGCTCGGGAGGATATCCTGCTGATTTTTCTGTATCAAGAGCCCACGGGAATCCGAGTGTTTGAGCAATAGTAACACTTTTTTCTAGTGTTTTTCTGTTTTTGAGTGTTTTGGGCACATCAACAAGCGTGTAGGGAATAGAATTAATAGAGTCAGTATGGATATCAATGACATAGTCAGGTTTTGTAGCAAGAACCGCCGAAAGTATACCTGCTGCAATCCGCTCCGGAGTAGAGCCGAATGCCCTTCCGTTAAAATGGCGGTTTAAGTCCGCATCGGTAAATGCCTCTCTGCGTGAGATTCTTTCAAATCCAGAAGGATTGAGGATGGGAACAGCGTATACTTTTCCGGCAATAAGCGCTTTTTTTTTGAAGCGGGAAAATAAGGATTGAATAATTGCAGTACCGGTCACTTCGTCGCCATGGATTGCCGCAGTAATCCACACCGTCGGTCCTGCTTTTCCTGAATCTGCTATCAACAGTGGCAGTTGCCTGGTTGATAAATCAATACCAGTTAATAGTGGAATAAATTCTTTGGTAATTGTCATACGTACCCCTTACGACACGTTCTCAAAATGTTTAAAGTACACAACCTCTCCTATCTCGGTCATCTCTATCCCAATC
>SCSP01000373.1 GCA_004297845.1 Bacteroidota bacterium
TAAATTTTCAGGGTTGGGGTAACGCATTTCTCCCCTTGGGGATGGGACTACTCCTTCTTCTCCCTTTAGGGTCGGGGCTTCTTCTTGCCCAAACACAAACCGTCAGCGGAAAAATAACGGATGGCGCGACCAAAGAGCCGTTGGGCTTTGCCAATATTATTGTGAAAGACACAGCCATCGGCACCACGGCCGATGCGAATGGAAATTTTCAATTGAATGTTGATTTCAAAGGCAAAGAGGAAATTACGCTTCTTATTTTTTTGATTGGATACCAGGAGAAAAAAATAGCAGTGAAAAAAGACGGGGCAACGGTGAATCTTTCTCTTGAAGAAATCGCCATTGTCGGAAAAGAAGTGGTGGTTACGGGTTCGCGTGTGAGTGAAAAAATAATGGAATCACCGGCTACCATTCAGAAAATCACTGCAAAAGATATTAAGGAAACCGCTTCGGGTGATTTTTACGAAGGAATGGGAACGCTCAAAGGCATTGATATTACCACTTCCAGTTTGGGTTTCAAGGCGGTGAATATGCGCGGGTTCAACTCCACTGCTCCTATTCGTGTGGTTCAGTTTATTGATGGGATGGACAATCAGGCGCCCGGCTTGAATTTTCCGGTGGGAAATCTGGTTGGCGCTAATGATTTGGATTTGGAAAATATAGAAGTTATCACCGGTCCCGCCTCCGCGCTCTACGGGCCCAATGCTTTTCAGGGAGTGGTGAGTATGAAAACAAAAAATCCTTTTGACTACCCCGGTTTGAGTGTGCAGTTAAAGGGCGGAACCAATAATCTGATGGATGGGCAATTCCGCTACGCGAACTTCCTAGATTCAGCCCAAAAATTTGCGTTTAAACTTACCGGATCTTTTATGCAAGCCGATGACTGGAAAGCAGAAGACCCCCTTGCAAATCGTTATGGAGATATTTCAACCACCCAGGATTTAAGCGCCATTGTTGCACAACTTCAATATGACCCCGCCCTGACGCAGGAAGAAAGAGATAAATATCTTGCACTCAATAATTATCTCGGTTTTTATCCCCTTGCTTTCCCCGGAAAAAAAACCATCAATGCTCCCGGCTATATGGAAACGGATTTGTCCGACCATGCAACAAAAAGTGCCAAGTTCGGAGCAAGCGTGCATTATAAAATCAGAGACAGTTTGCAGGCATCTTACACCTTCAAACATGGAAGAGGAACTGCGGTTTATCAAGGCACGAACCGTTACAGCATCAACAATATCGGATTTCAACAGCATAAATTACAAGTAGATGGCAAGCGATTTTCCGTAAAGGCATACACGACTCTTGAAGACGCGGGCGATTCTTACGATATTGTTTTCACAGGAATAAATATTTCCAAAGCTACTGTTCCCGGTTACATCAGCAGCTATCTTGGAGAATACTTTCGGATTCTTGATTCGCTCACCAACGGGTACAGCGCTGGGGCTCAACTATGGATGGTGGACAGCGCGCACAGCAGCGCCTCCGCAGTTGCCGGGAATGCATGGTTCAAGCCGGGAACATCCGCTTATGATTCTCTGAAAAATAAAATTGTGAAAGATGGGCGTTTAACCACCGGCTCCAGGTTTATTGACCGATCTTCACTGCAGCATCTGGAAGGACAATATAATTTTGATTGCAAATTTATGGAGGCCATTGCCGGTGGGGCTTTCCGCAGATATAATCCCAATTCTTACGGAACAATTTTTAAAGACACCCTGATCAATCCCAATGACACGCTCTCTGACGGAAGCCAAAATCCGGACGGTAATTATGTGGACATTTCCACTTATGAAATGGGAGGATTCATCCAGTCAGGCAAAAAGTTTTTTAATGACCATCTGAAACTAATCGGCTCCATCCGCCTGGATAAAACATTTTCGCTCGTGCAGGGAGTCGACAATGCCGCACAGTTTTATGGATTAAACGAAAATTACCCCCTTCAATTTTCTCCCCGGCTTTCTGCCATTATCAGCCGGAAAAATAATGTTTTCAGAATATCTGTCCAGTCAGCGTTTCGCAGCCCCACGCTTCAAAATCAATTCATCCTGCTTGACCTGGGACCCATCACGCTCAAAGGAAATTTAGACGGCATGAGCAACCTTTATACGCTTGAGTCAGTAGATGCGTTTCAGGCGAATTACGAGTCCACTTACGAAGTGAATCCCGATTTGCTGAAAACCATCGAACTAAATCCCATTAAACCGGAACAGGTTAAAACGGTGGAAGCCGGCTACAGGGGAATTATCAATGGTAAATTTTATGCCGATGTGAATATGTATTACAGCGTTTATAAAAATTTCATTGGAGAAGTAAGAGTGGCGCAACCGGGAGGCGATGCTTCAGCGGGAGAGGAAAGCGGAACGGATGCCATCCTGACCAACCTGTATAAATTATATCAAATGCCCGTTAATGCAAAGCAAGATGTGCAAAGTTGGGGCGGAGGACTTGGGCTTGCTTATTATTTTTCCAACAAATACACGGGGATGATTAACTATACTTATTCTGATATTGATACTTCAAAACTCACCGACCCGATTATTCCCGGCTTCAACACTCCGAAACACAAAGTGAATGTGGGTGTGAAAGGAAATAAGGTCTACAAGGATTTCGGATTCTCTCTCAACTATCAATGGGTGGATAAGTTCCGATGGCAAAGCACTTTTGGTGATGGGGATGTTCCTGTGCACAGTTTGGTGGATGCTCAACTGAGTTATGAGTTCCAGAAAATCAATTCAAGGTTGAGTGCAGGCGTATCCAACTTGTTTAACAAAAAATATTCTCAGGCCTATGGCGCCCCCATGATAGGCAGAATTATTTATACTACATGGACATGGGAAATGAAATATCCATAATTCAATTGTTCGGCTGTTTACTCTCCGAAATATCCAACATCACCAACATGGCTAAGAATCCCCAGAATGGGGCGGATGCTTTATCTGTATCTAAGAAGTTGTTCAACGTGCCGTGGATGAAGTATGTAATTAATCCAAGTGCTACTGCCATGGCAAAATACCGCGTCCATTTGTCGGAAGTGTGGTAGATTAATCTCCCTGCAGTGAGAAGGGTGGTAATCAAAATGCCAAGGACCGATAGTAGCCCTATCACGCCTGTTTCTGCAAGCGGACCTATATATTCACTGTGCGAATTTCCTTTCTCTCCGAAGTTGGTTGATATCTGGGTTTTTTCGGTGGATATCTGGAACGATGCATACTGGAACTGATAAGTGCCCGGCCCCCAGCCAAAAAACGGTTTTTCCCTGAACATACGTATTGCGGATGTCCATCGGTTTAAACGTTCTGTGTTGGATGCATCGGTAGTAACATTGGTGATGGATTGCAATCGTTGTTCTATGTTTCTGTTCTTCGTATTTTTGTATCTGCCGGCTTCCAACTGGATCCTGATTTCCTTTTCATAAATAAATAAAACAGCAATTCCAACGCCAATCAGAGCGAGAATGGGGACAAGCCGGACCCTCAATAAATAAATTATAAGAACAACTGATGCTCCAACAATGCTGAGCCAGGCTGCACGGGTATATGAGAAAACCAGTCCGGCAGTGAAGATCAAAAGCAGAAAAAAGGCAATTATCTTTAAATTTCTTGGCGCATCTTTGTAAAAAGTCAGAAAGATGATTGGCGGCAGATACATAGCGAGGATGGCTCCATACGAAGTATGGTCATTGTAAAACGGATTCATGGCAATGTGTGCTGTTTCTTCCGAAAAATTATCCAGCGAGTGATTTATAAGCGTGTAAACAATAACCAATGAAAATGAAATAAGGTACAACCAAATGTGAAGAGTCATATTTTTCCTTTCCTTGAATAGGTGCAGGGATACAAAATAAAATGGAATGATGAGCCAGAGGCGGGATAAAAAGAATTTCCAGGATACCTGCGGTAAGGTGCTGGTGATGCTCGTTAGGAAGATCCATGTCAGATTAAAAAGAACGGCTATTGTAACCGGATGAAAGAGTAATTTTCTTTCCACTTTTCCTTCGTATAGAAGCCTTAAAAAATAAATTATCATAACTCCGAATAACAGAGGTTCGGTTGGAATAGCAATCGCAACGCCAAAATCATATTGCTGAAGTACGACCGAAAAAGGAGTGAGGAAAACGATCAGCAGTACTAACACATCAAGGGCAACAAATGCGGTAATCACTACTAAGAAAATAACCGGTATCACCATAAACCAATACATTTCTTTGGCTATGAAAAAGGTGTTCAGCACAATGAATAATGTGCTGAAGATCATTACCATCCGGAGTTTTAAA
>SCSP01000374.1 GCA_004297845.1 Bacteroidota bacterium
TGAATAAGGGAGAGAAAAGGTATTTCAAGCTCTACGCCCGCGCCCGCGCTCCTCATATCCGCGATATGAATTATATCCGCTTATTTGATGTTATGGAGAAACAGGATATATACAATGAGGAAAAAATCGAAGCATTGAACCTTGTAAAAAGGCAGCACCTGCGAATGCTCAAAAATTATTTATACAACCTTATTCTTGAAAGCATGCGCGACTTGCGCAGCAAAGAAAAAAATACCGGCAGCGTTATTAAAAACGTACTTGCCAACGCGCTCATCATGCAGGAAAAAGGATTAAAAGAACAGGCAATAAATTTTTTTGAAAAAACGAAAAAACTTGCCGTCAGGCACGAGCAATGGGGAACTTTGTTAGACCTATTATTGATGGAAAGCAAAGCCATGCCGCAAAAACCCGATCTTAAGGACTGGAAAAATCTTAAAATGGAAATACAGTCTTTGTTTGAAAAAACAGGCAATCTGACGGGATATGATAAAATAAGGCATCACATGAATTTAGTCATCCGGAAATTTGGAGCAGCAATGAGACACGGTAAACAGAACAGAATACTGAAAACATTAAAAGAGCATACACTTATGAAGGATGAAAACAAAGCTCTTTCGGTATCAGCAAAAATAAGTTACTACTGGAACCTGTCCTCCTTGTATTTATTACAGCACAATTATAAAGATTATCATGCTGTTTTAATCGATTATATTCATTTTATCGAATCTAATTACTCTCTCATCCGTTCCCCCGACAATGTTCTTATCGCAGCACTGAGTAATTGTTTTTCCATACAGTCTTTTCTGAACAAATACAAGGAAGCATACGAAACACAACGGAAACATTATGCTTTGCTTCAGAAAAAATCAAATGTTACGAGCGAAAACTGGATACACTTTTATTTGAATGAAACGCAGTATTATCTTGTAACAGGTGAATTTGAAAAAGGCATTTTACTGTGCACGGAAATTGAGAAAAAAATACCCTCTCTGAATAACCCCGGTGCGTACGATTTTAAAAAAAATGACATTCATCAAATTAATAACATAGCTCTTTGTTTCAACATAGCCTGTCTTTATTTCGGAAATAAAGATTACCGCAATGCGCTAAGTTGGTTGAATCACATTATCCGGCAGCCCAAAATATCTTCCCATGAACAAATTCAATCTTTCACTAAAATAGTAGTCATCCTCATTCATTACGAACTTAACACACCCGACATACTGGAATATCTTATTATTTCGGCTTACCGCTATCTGCTTAAGAGAAAACTATTGTATAAATTTGAAGAAAGTTTATTGCGTTTTTTCCGGAAGTTAAGCAAAATCACACCGAATCAAAAACAGCTGTTCAAGGCATTTGAAGAGTTCAAAAATGAACTCGTTCAAATCACCAAAGATCCTGAAGAAAAAAAAGCGCTGATGTATTTTGATTTGATTTCGTGGATGGAAAGCAAAATAGAAAACCGTCCGTTTGCGGAAATTGTGAAAAGAAAATCAGAAGCATGAGCAGCCGCCTCAGCAAAGAAATATTCGAGTTTGAATACGAACGCCTCTTGCTTTCCAATAAGGGCTTGTCTGTGTCGTTAGGGCTTGGCACAAAATAACCTCCCTTTAGGGTTGGGAGCTTCCTCAAATCTTCGCGCTCAGCATAAACGCAAAACTTCTTGGCGGCTGTACATCTCCCGGACGACCCATGTACTCTCTGTTGAGCATATTGTTGATTACCGCAGATAATTTCACTTCTTGGGTAAGCTTATAGGAAACGCGGAAATCCAGCGCTATATCGCCTGTGTTATGTTCTTCACGGTATTCTTTTAAGCCGGGGAGGATGTACAGGTTTGAATGATACGCAGGAAGCAGATCGTTGAAAAGCTCCTTCTGAAAACTTGCGTCAATGTTCTTCATGAAGCTGTTGTAGCGGAGACTGATGCCGATGCTCCATTTTTTACGATCCGCCTGAATATCCATTTTAGCGGTATGTTCGTAGCGGTATTTCAGTATATTTCCTTGGTAGGTGCCTCCCGATGTTGCTGAATCATAATCCAGGTCCACCGGCTTTATATATGTATACCCCCCCATCACCGTGAAAGTTGTTTTATGGATATCGCCTTCTGCGGCTACTGTAATTTCAGCTCCTGTTATTCGTGCTCTTCCTACATTGATGGACTTGGCCCCGAAATAGGAAAGCATGGTGAAAGGATTGGCAGGATTAGCCGTGCCGGGAGGAACCCAATAGCCGAAGGTAAACTCCATCATATTCCTGTATTCCTGCCGGAAGCCTGCAAAGTCCAGATAGCCTCGCAGTCCCAATATCTGAAAAGCTTGTTTGGCGCCTAACTCCGCGCTCCATCCGGTTTCTGACTGTATTCCGGGATTGGGATAGGTGGTAAGCCCGCTCACTTTGGTTTTAATAAATTTTTCCGCCACACTTGGAAACCGATAGCCTTGTCCGAACGAAGCGCGCAAATGGGTACGCTCCTGCAATCGGTAATTCATCCCTGCCCTGAATACCGGGTGAATGGGAAGAATGCTCGTATCCTTGCCAAGTATCACGTTGTACGTTGTTTCGGCAGTATCCACTTTAAAATACTCCCCTCTCACACCCAAAGAAAGAATGAGACGCTTGAATTTTTTATCCGCCTGTGAAAACATTCCAACATTGCTGCTATAATGATGCCCGTAGAGAGAATCGGAATGCACTTCGGAATATGTGCTTGTAAGTCCGCTGGTTATAGTCAAATCTTTTTTCAGATGTAATTGATATTGGTACTCACCGTACCATACTTTTGAAATAGATTCCTGGTTGGTGTTGTTCAGGTTAACAGCCTGGTAAAATCTTGTTCTCAGGCTGTGTCTGTTTCCCCTGGGCGTGTAATACAAAAGGAAGGGGTCAAGTGTGATCCGTTTTGTATAATAATCGCTAACGGATCCGCCTTGTGGGTAATAAGCGGAATCACCGTTCTGCCATAAAATGAAATATCCTCCGCGCGTGTTCATTAAATTTCCATTAAGTCCCGCTGAAAAGCCTTTTGCCTTTTGAAAACGGTAACGGGTGCCGAAGTTAAAGCGGCTCCATTGTTCTTTTTCCAATTGCCTGTAACCCTCGTCAATAAAATTATTGCCGGCCAGCACAAGATCAAAATTCTTTATTTGCTCCGAGTGCAGGAAGGAGGTCATTCTATAGGCAGGATTAACCGTGCCCCACCATTTTAGTTCATCCCGTTTGGGATTATCATAAACACCCGTTGAAACATTAACATCCGTTTGCACGGAATCTTTAGGATAAGATGTTCGAAAGTTTATAACTCCATTCATCGCGGAAGAACCGAAAAGCGCTGAGGAGGCTCCTTTAACGACCTCCACCTGCTCGATATTCTCAACAGGGATGAAATTCCACTTTACATCCCCTGCATCGGCAGTCAGAACGGGCAGATCATCCACCAGTATCATCACCCGGGTGCCGGCTCCATAACTGAAACCGCTGCCCCCTCGTATGTTCGCCTGCCCGTCAAGAATATTTACCCCCGGGCACTGGTCCATGATGTTATCTGCCGATGTGGTGTTCTTGTTCTGAATTAATGCCGACTTCATCACCTCCATGGAAACAGTAACCTCTTCAAGTTTCTGTTCAAATTTTCCTGCAGAGATCACCATTACGCTAAGCTCGGTGGCTGCTGCTTTGAGTGAAACATCCAGAACTACTGTTTCGCCTTCCCTGATAAGCAGTGGGTGCGATTGGGTGGCATATCCAACAAACTTAAATTCAATTGAGTGGCTGCCCGGAAGTATTTTTACTTTATAGGTTCCGTCAGCCGTGGTAGTGGCTGCCCCCATCTTATCAATGTAAACACTTACACCCCCCAACGCCTCCTTTGAGCCGGCATCCGCGATCTTCCCTTGCAATATTCCTTCCTGAGCTGATGAAACCCCAGCGTGAATAATTGTAATAAAAAGTATGAATATTCGTAACGACATTATATTATTTTTGTGTCCTTTTTTTGAAAGAGTGAGATTACAAAAATATAAATAAGTAAGTGGCACAGAAAAGTTAGTTGAAATGAATACCGGTTCGCTCATATATAACATAGGAATCACGCTTTTGCCCGGAGTAGGTTCTATTACTGCCAAAAATCTTATTGCCTATTGCGGAAGCGCGGAAACGGTGTTTTCAGAAAAAAGGTCGCGTTTGGAAAAGATCCCGGGGATAGGAACCATCGCAGCAGATACGATCACCAACAGCGCTGTTCAGAAAGACGCGCTTGTAAGAGCTGAGGAAGAAATCCGGTTCATTGAAAAAGAGAATATCACTCCTCTCTTTTTTACCGATGAGCCTTTCCCGAAACGGCTGAAGGAATGTGCCGACAGCCCTGTGATGTTGTATACCAAAGGCGCTATGAATCCCGCAGACTACCGAAGTTTACACATGCCGCCTATATCCAACGGGATGAATCTGAATGCCGAACGCATTGTGAGCATTGTAGGGTCCAGAAAATCCACTTCCTACGGAAAAAAGATATGCGAACAATTGGTGGATGCCCTTGCTTCTTACAACGTACTCATTTTAAGCGGCATGGCATACGGAATTGATATTTGCGCGCACCGGGCATCTTTGAAAAATAATCTGCCTACTGTTGGCGTTCTTGCTCATGGCTTGGATAATCTGTATCCTGCCGAGCATTACAATACTGCTGAAAAAATGCTTGAGAACGGGGGCCTTGTGAGCGAGTTTATGAGCCATACAAAAATGAACCCCGAATACTTTCCGCGCAGGAACAGGATAGTGGCCGGAATGGCAGATGCCACCCTCGTTATTGAAGCCACAGTGAAAAGCGGAGCGCTTATTACAGCCGAGATCGCTAATTCGTACGACCGCGATGTGTTTGCGGTCCCTGGCCGGCTGGATGACCCTTCCTCCGAAGGCTGTAACCTGCTGATAAAAGCGAACAAGGCCATGCTCATGCAATCGGCCGATGATGTAATACGTGTCATGAACTGGGATATGGAGAGCAAGAAATCAAAACAGAGGCAGCAGGTGTTATTCGAACACTTATCCCCTGAAGAAGAAACGCTGGTAAATATTCTGAAACAAAAAGAAAAAGCACATGTAGATGACATCAGCCATGCTTCGGGGCTTGCGATGGGCAGAACAGCTGCTCTTTTGTTGAATCTGGAGTTTTCAGGGGTGATAAAGTCGCTTCCGGGCAAGGTGTATATGTTAAATAATTAACGGAAACACAAAACTTTTTGTCTCTGTTAATGTATTTTTTGAATCCGCAAAATTTTTTCGCATAAATCTTTTCAAAAAAGTTTTTTGTTCATAACTAAGTTGAAATGTTGATTGAAAAACTTGCGTAGGCAAGGAAAAAAAACAAAAATTTGTAGCAACAAAGGATACGAAAATATTTTTACAAAAACCCCGGCCCCGTTCGGGGTTTTTCTACCTCTAAAAAGAACTTTTTACCCAATACAACCCAAAAAATTCACGCATGAGCAACGTACCTGAACCCATCTTACAGGAAAACAAAGACCGATTCGTTCTGTTTCCTATACAGCACCATGACATCTGGGAAATGTATAAAAAAGCCGAAGCAAGTTTCTGGACAGCGGAAGAAATAGATCTCTCTCCGGACGTGCAGGACTGGGAGAGCAAACTCAACAGCGATGAAAAGCATTTCATCCGGCACGTACTGGCGTTCTTTGCAGCAAGCGATGGTATTGTGAATGAGAATCTGGCTGTTAACTTCATGAAAGAAGTTCAGTGGCCCGAGGCGCGTTGCTTTTATGGATTTCAGATCATGATGGAAAATATCCATTCCGAAACTTATTCCTTGCTGATCGATACGTACATTAAAGATCAAAAAGACAAAAACTATTTGTTCCATGCGGTGGATACCGTTCCCTGTGTAGGTAAAAAAGCGGACTGGGCCTTGCGCTGGATCGGCAACGGCAGTTTTGCAGAGCGCCTCATCGCCTTTGCCGCGGTGGAAGGAATTTTTTTCTCCGGAAGTTTCTGCTCTATCTTCTGGCTCAAAAAGCGCGGACTGATGCCGGGCCTCACTTTTTCAAACGAACTGATCTCGCGTGACGAAGGACTGCACTGCGATTTTGCCTGCCTGCTGTATTCTAAATTAAAAAACCAGCTGCCGGCAGCACAGGTAACTGAACTCATCACCAGCGCGGTTACTATTGAACATGAATTTGTCCGCGATGCAATTCCGGTAAAACTGATCGGCATGAACGCGGACATGATGTGCCAGTATATTGAATTTGTGGCAGACCGTTTATTGGTTGCACTTGGATGTCCGAAGATTTACAACGTGGTAAATCCATTTGACTTCATGGAAATGATTTCTTTGCAGGGAAAAACAAACTTTTTTGAAAAACGGGTGGCGGAATATCAGAAAGCGGGAGTGCGGTCGGCAAAGGTGGATAATACTTTTTCATTAAACGAAGAATTTTAGTAACAGCCGGTACAATGTACGGAGTATTAAGTACAATGTACATGGAATAATTGTCCCTACTAAAACATGAAACGAAAAGAACGGATTGGCATAATACTTAATACTCACTACTTAATACTTTCCTTAAAATGCTTGTAGTAAAAAGAGATGGCAGGACAGAATCGGTAAAATTCGACAAGATCACCGCACGCATCCAGAAACTGTGCTACGGACTGGATCCCACGGTGGAGCCCGTGAAAGTTGCGATGAAAGTCATCGAAGGCATCTATGACGGGGTTACCACCTCCGAGTTAGACAATCTGGCTGCCGAAGTAGCCGCATCACTCACCACCACACATCCTGAATATGCCCTGCTCGCATCCCGCATCGCGGTAAGCAATCTGCACAAGAACACACAGAAGTCGTTTTCCAAAACAATGGAATTGCTTTATACTTATGTTGACCCGAAGACAGGAAAAAAAGCTCCGCTCCTTGCGGAAGATGTTTACGGCATCATCCAAAAAAATTCGGAGGTACTTGACTCCACCATCATCTATGACCGCGATTTCGGTTACGATTATTTCGGCTTCAAAACACTGGAGCGCTCTTATCTTTTAAAACTGAACGGACAGGTGGCTGAACGCCCTCAGCACATGCTCATGCGTGTTGCTATCGGCATTCACAAAAACGATATAGCCGCTGCCATTGATACCTACGCACTGATGAGCGAACGATGGTTCACACACGCCACACCTACTCTCTTCAACGCAGGAACGCCAAAACCGCAGATGTCATCC
>SCSP01000041.1 GCA_004297845.1 Bacteroidota bacterium
GCCCAGCGGGAACTATAATCTTGTCATAGATGTCAGGAACAAGACCAATGAGCTTGTAGCGCAGAAAAAGGTTTTCTTCCAGCGGAAAAATAATTTGGAAAAAACAGTTGTTGATATTCAGGATCTGTCTGATATTTCCATTGAAAATACGTTTGCGGCAAAAACCTCCGGAAAAGATACGGTTGCTGAATACATACGCTCATTGCGCCCTATTGCATCCGAAGCTGAAAAAGGATTTATGGACAATCAGTTAAAGCTTGCCGATGAAAAGCTGATGAAGCAGTTCTTTTATAATTTCTGGCAGTCGCGCAGCCGGCTTGCTCCTGAAGATGCATGGAATACATACCACAACAATGTTAAAGCCGTGAATGCAAAATTCGGGATGTTTAATTACAAAGGCTATGAGACCGACCGGGGCCGCGTTTACCTGCAGTATGGGCCACCGGATAAGAGGGAAGAATTCCCCAGCGAGCCCAATGCGTATCCCTACGAGATATGGGTGTATTATACCCTGGAGGATAAAAGCAAATTGAATCCTATTCAAACGAACAAGCAATTCATTTTCTTTAACAGGGATCTTGCATCCAATAATTACCGGCTACTGCATTCAGATGCGCTCAGCGAAACACACGATACGCGCTGGGAGATGAAACTCCACGCCCGCACTGTGCAGTCGCACGACTTTGAGCAGAAGAAAGCCCCCGATCATTTTGGAGGAAGTTCACATGATGAGTTTGGGAATCCGAAATAAGGGGGTTAATGATTAACGATTAATTTCGCAAGTATGCGAACAGCGGTAGTTATTCTAAACTGGAATGGAAAGAATCTTCTTGAAAAATTTCTTCCCGATGTAATTCGACATTCGCAAGGTGCGGCACAAGTGTATGTCATTGACAATAATTCTTCTGATCATTCGGTTCAATTATTAACTTCAACTTTTACTTCAGTTAAAATTATACAAAATGTTGAAAATTATGGATTTGCAAAAGGTTATAATGAAGGGCTAAAGCATATTGACACCGACTGTTTTGTGCTTCTGAATTCGGATGTTCAGGTTACAGAGAACTGGATACGACCCGTTGTTGGATTGATGGAATCCGACCCTTCTATTGCTGCCTGTCAACCCAAACTTTTGAATTACAACGTACGAAATGAATTTGAATACGCTGGAGGCGGAGGGGGCTTCATCGATAAATGGGGTTATCCTTTTTGCCGTGGCCGTATGTTTGACTCGTTTGAGAAAGACCAAGGACAATACAACGATACCCGGGAGATCTTTTGGGCCAGCGGTGCATGCTTGTTCATTCGATCAAAAAAATTTTTTGATGCCGGTGGTTTTGACGAGGATTTCTTTGCCCACATGGAGGAAATAGACCTTTGCTGGAGGATTCGCAACCTTGGGTTCAAGATCATGTATTGCCCCCAGTCTACAGTGTACCATGTTGGCGCAAGCACACTTGCCAAGATGAATCCTCAAAAGACCTACTACAATTTTCGTAACAATCTCCTGCTGGTTTGTAAAAACCATGCGCCAGGTTTTTTTCTTCTGAAACTTATTTTTCGGGGTAGTTTAGATGGACTTGCCGGGATGAAATTCCTGCTCTCCGGACAGATCATGCACTTCTTTGCCATTATACACGCCCACTTTAGTTTTTATGCACTGTTCTTTAAAATGATGGGGAAGCGCAAACTCATTCGGAAGAACATCAAACGCTACGCCACCAACTGCGTTTACCGCGGCAGTATTGTATGGCAGTATTTTATGAAAGGAAAGAGGAAGTTTTCGGAGTTGGATAAACGCTTGTTTTCGGATATCCGGGTTTAATTGTCTTTCCCGTGATGTCTGTCATTAAAATAGTAATCTCATCTGCACCTTCACCTCACTCTTGTTGTGCCCTTGTATTTCGCTAAGTGTCCCTTCGCTGATCACGCCTTGGTTTGAATAATACGTTTGTGACCAGCGCAGCCAGATATCTATATGGCGGGTGATAGCGTAGTTGATCATTGCGTAAACACGACTGCCTTTGTTGTAGTACGATGGAATGGACCATGATCCGGGGAGGTCGTTTTCGTAGGCATAAATGCGAGAGTCAAAACTCTGGGTGTCGAAGAGCGCATAACGCAGGATAAAAGAGAATTTCCCGCCCATTTTTTTATACATCGCGTCCTGATAAATGAGATATCCGTTTTCATCTATTGCCCCTTCTCCGGAGCTTGTGCTGATCGAAGTCGAAGCATCCTCTGCCACTTTAATGTATTCAACCCGGTTACTAAGTTTTACTGACCGGGAGATTTTGTAACCTATGTGCCAGCGGTAGTTTGTTTGTCTGTAAGGGGTGATGAAATCAATATCCTCCATGGAGGGAGAATTCACAAATTTATCTTTCTGCTTTATCCATATATAGGTATCTAATTTTTTAGAAGATGTGTAACTTACCTGCAACACATATTCATTTCCGCTGGATGGCGCGTTCACCTGGTATTTCAGCCAGGGGAATTTGAAATGATCGTAATAGGTATTAATGGTGATTGAGTTTGTAAGTTTAGCGGTGATTCCGAAGTAAAATCCCTGTTCGTTTGCAGGTTTTGTGCTTTCGGAAAATGCATTTGCAGAAAGACTCCGG
>SCSP01000375.1 GCA_004297845.1 Bacteroidota bacterium
TAATCTTGTTTACAAGTTGAGTCGCTTTGTCAGAAACACTCTCATTTGCAACTCCCGCGGTTAATAATGACGTCATTTGCAGCCCATTTCTTTCATCCAAAACAACTTCAAAATCCCTTAATGGCTCGCTCATAAAATAAGCCTCGTAGCCATTAACCTTATTAACTCTGGCTAATCCTTTTTCATCGACAAAAGCCATCGACATCAAAAAAACTGCTGCACTAAAAAACACTGCACTTAAAAACAATGTGTTGATTTTTTTCTTTTTCATTTTTTTTGTATTATTTTGTTTACTCTGTTTAAGGCTTTTCAACTTCCGCCTCCTGTTTTTATAAAGTGTAGGTAACTTTTTATTTTTAAAATCACGGCAAAGGTAGATGCGGGCGCAATGCTTTATAATTTGATTTCGTAATCGAAGGAAATAAGGAGATAAACGTAAGGATTTGATGATTAATCGTTTATATTTTCTCCGTTGATTAGAAAAAATGAATGGACACTACAGCAATTTGCGGAGAATTCTTTCGATTAAAAATATTTGTTATTTTTTTTGCAACGTGAAGGACCACTACTTTTGCCGGTGGCTTCTATATGAAAACACACCATGGAGGCACGGAGAACACTTAGGAAATGAGTTTGGAATTTAACCATATTAACGTGAGCGCGGGAAAAGAATAAGAATGGAGCAACATCACCGAAATAGTCAGATGAAATTTATTCTGGAGGCAATAGTACCCAGCAACCCTGCTACGAGGATGAATTGCCCCAATGTTGCTTTATGTATTCAAAGATGCTTCGCAGCTCTACTGCGAGGTAGTTCACTTTGCCTTCCTCAAGATATAGCGAGTCATGCACATACCCTGCTCGAATCCTGTTGAGGGGCTTTGAGTTGCAACCGCAGTACTCATTAATTCCCATCCTTCCGCACTTAAAGCGCTTATCTTATCCATAATCACTTTATTATTATTCTTGACATTGCCAAAATTAATTCCCACCAAACTGTAAAAATTTTTCAATTCAGATTCAGTAACTTTTCCTGTTTCGTCCTGTATCAGCATTTGTGAGCGTCCAGCGCCTCCGGGAACAATAGATTCTATAGCACAAACTTGCATGTACGAATATCCAGCAGCAGGCGATGGTTTAAAGGCATAGATTGCCATCATGCCTATGCAAATGGCTCCGATTGAAAAAACGATCTTGAAATTTGTTTTCATAGTTTTTTGTTTAAATTAATTATTTATGACATTTTGTAAGATCACTGATGAGCCAATTTTCACTTTCATCACATATTATCACATCTTCAAGCACACATGTGATACCATCTTGATCAATAATTTTAACATCATAAACATCGCAGTCAGCAATTATGTCTATTGATTCGCCTGGTATCATTACCTCATCTCCTCCTAATAGGTCCGAACCCCAAGTGGTGGAATTAATAGGGGTAATGTAAATATGATCAATATCCCATTTAGAGTTGTTAGTGATTTTTACATGATGGACGTCCTGAGCAACCGCTTTATTCACTGTTACAATAGCAACAGCAAACATTAAAATTTTAATAATTGATTTCATGGTTTTTTTGTTTTTAAAGATTAATTTAAAATTCTCAGCAAAAATAGAAGATTCCATGAATGTTATACCATTCGATTTCGTAACCGCAGGCAATATGGCGATAAACGTCAGGATTTAACAAATAACCGTTGGAGGTTTATCGGTTATGGGAAAGAATAGCGGTATAGAAATCTTTTTTTATTCTTTCAGCGATATAAAGCCGCGCCCCATTTTGCATAATTACAGCGCCCTCATTTCTTTCAATTTTTGTCATAAGATTTAAATTCACAATGTATGATTTATGTATCCTGAAAAAAGTCTGCGGGGGCAGCATTTCTTCAAACCATTTTATCAATTTTGTTACAAATATTTGTTTATCATTGATTAATTGTACAGCGGTATAATTCCCTTCGGCTTTACAATAAACTATATCTTTCAAATTAACCATTTCATAAGCGCTGGCAGAAGGCAAAGCTAATTTATGAAATTGATACGGGTTTGTACCTGTATTATCCAATAATACCTGAAACTTATTTTCTTTTAATAAAAGTTTCCGGTTGTCTTCATAGCGGCTGAGTGCGCCTTGAAGGTCGCTTAAATGAATTGGTTTTAACAGGTAATCAATAGCCGCACATTTGAATGCCTTAATAGCATACCGCTCGTGTGCCGTTGTAAAAATAATTTCAAACGAAGGCGGATTAAATTTATTCAACAGATCAAACCCACTGCCACCAGGCATTTCTATATCCAAAAAAACCAACTCGGGTTTATGACGTAAAATAAGTGAACTTGCACTCCCCAGTGAATGAGCAGAATCAATTATATTCACCTTTTGGGGACACTTTTCAAGTAATTTTTTCAGAACTACATGAGCATCCGGTTCATCGTCAACAGTTATAGCTTTAATCATTTTTTAATTGAGATTGATTGGAAAAACATATTCAACTTTCGTGCCGGTAGCTTGATTGTTGCAGTCATATAGATCCGTGATGTGTATGGCATAAAAATCTTTTTTTCGTTTAAAGTTATGAAGACTGATCCGATCATGTATTAATTCCATTCCTCTTGATTCATGTTTGGGACTGGTATTCATTTTAAGCTCTTTTGATTTTTTTCTGCCGATGCCTGTATCCTCTACCATACAATGCAGGCAATTCGTTTTTTCTTCGATCCAAAAATCAATAGCAATAATTCCTGCCGCTTTATAGGCTATTCCATGTTTTATGGCATTTTCAATAGCGGGCTGAATAAGCATAGGTGGGATTTTAATAGTATATTCATTGATGTCTTTATGTACATTAATGTTAAACCGAAAATCATTATTAAAACGTAGTTTTTCAAGTGATACATAATGTTTAATAAAAGAAATTTCATTTTCCAATGGGACTAACGCATGAAATGAGTTATCCAGCATAATTCTCAAAACAGAAGAAAAATCGTGCAAATACGATAACACCGATTCGTTTTTATCTTCCAGTACTAATTTTTGAATCGAGTTTAACGAATTAAATATAAAATGCGGGCTCATTTGCGCTCTCATGAGCCGGTTTTCTGTCATCAATTCCCGATGTTGATTCTGTAATTTAGCTTGACGGTATATTAAATAAATAATCAATGATATGCCAGTAAAAAAAATGGCAACAGCAGATAGCAGGTATATTATTTTAGACTTCTTTTCCATGTCAGCTTTGTTTTCTAAATCTTTCTTTTGTTGATCTGCTAATCTTTGCTGGTCTTGTTTGTCAAATTTATATTGCATTTCATTTTTTGTTAGCGCTTCAATATTGGAAGCACTTAACAACGTATCGGATATATCGTGGTAATATTTAAAATACTCTATCGCCTTTTCAAATTTTCCTTGTTTGGAATATACATCGCTAAGTTCTTTGTTGATTTCTCCCATAAGCATGACAAAATTGTGCTTGCGGGCTATTTGTAAAGCGTATAGTAAATGAGATTCCGCTTTTGAGAAATAATTCATCAAGTAGTATGAATGCCCCAATCCGTAGGAGGCTGTGGCTTGAGATTCATTTATATTCGTTTCAAATTTTTTACATTGCCTTATACTTTCCAACGCTTGCTTAAAATAGTCAATCGCATGTATAGGCTGATGCAAGGCATTGTAGGTTACCCCCATATTAATATATATAACAGAAGTATCTGTTTGCCCGGCTTTCCTTGATAAGGCAAGGGCTTTATTATTGTATTCCAGCGCTTTATTAAACTGCTTCAGTTCTGAATATGAAGCTGCTATATTGGCATAACCTCGGATTTGAGGAAGATACATTTCCTTTGCTTCCTGAGCCAAGTTAATAGCTTTTAAATTATATTCGATACTTACTTCATGCTTTTTTAAAGTTGCATATACATACGCCATCTCTCCAAGGCAATTTAATTGGCCAAGCATATCTTTGTTTTTTTCATATAGATTAAAGGCTTTCAGCGTATAATCATATCCTTTTGTTAAATCTGAAAGAGCGCCATAATATTTTCCTATACGATATAAATCTGAAGCTATCTTTTTTTCGTCCCCCCCTATTTTATCTATTGTAAATGCTTTAAAAGCGATGATTAAAGCTGAATCATTATATCCTTTTTGTCTCATGCAACTTGACAAATACCCTAAGAAGTCGGTTTCTTTGCCGGTATTCTTTTCTCTGATAGATAATTCTATGCCTTTTTTAATAAAAATAATAGCGCTATCGTATTTCCCTTTTTGATAAAATTGTTGACTAATTTCTTTGTATTGGCTAAATAACGGATTCTTTGTTGTATCAACATTGCCGGCAAAAATGATTTTGCTAAACCATAAAAAAGCAATAAGTATGTGTATAATAGAATTCTTCACCTTCATTGTTTTTTTTGAATATAAATCTGCTAGAATGTATTTCTGCCTTCCCATTAACTTTTCAAGAGGATCAACTCGCCATTGCTTTTTTTACTCCAGCTAACTCTACAACCGTTTTCACAATAGCATTTACATCATATTCACATTCAGCATAAAGTTCTTTTTGTTCACCATGTTCAATCACACCGTCAGGAATGCCCAGGCGCTTCACCCGCGCGCTGTAATTATTTTCGGCCATGAATTCCACCACAGCACTTCCCATTCCTCCCATAATGCAGCCATCCTCGACTGTAATTACTTTGTCAAACTTGGAAAATACTTCGTGCAGCAATTTTTCATCCAGGGGTTTTACAAAACGCATATCGTAATGCGCGGCATCAATGCCTTGTTTTGCTAATTCAGCACAGGCAGTGATTGCAAAATTTCCCACTGTGCCGATGGTCAGTATGGCAATATCTTCTCCGCTCTTTACTTTTCTTCCTGTTCCAACCGCGATTTTCTGAAAAGGAGTTCTCCATTCGGGCATCACCCCGTTGCCGCGCGGATATCGTATGGAGAATGGCATTTTCACCTCATCTAATTGCGCTGTATACATCAGATTGCGAAGATCTTCTTCATTCATCGGAGCACTCACGATCATGTTCGGAATGCAGCGGAAATAAGCGAGGTCGTAGGCTCCGTGATGCGTGGGACCATCCGCGCCTGCCACTCCTCCTCTGTCTAAGCAAAAAATAACTTTCAGTTTCTGGATCGCCACATCGTGAATCACCTGATCGTAGGCACGCTGCATGAAAGAAGAGTAAATATTGCAGTAGGGTACTAATCCCTGCGTGGCAAGTCCGGCAGAAAAAGTAACCGCGTGCTGCTCAGCAATTCCCACATCAAAAGCGCGGTCGGGCATAGCTTTCATCATAATATTGAGTGAAGATCCGGAAGGCATCGCAGGAGTAACCCCAACGATCTTTTCATTTTTTCCTGCCAGCTCCACCATCGTATGCCCGAAAACATCCTGGTATTTCGGAGGTTGGGGGGACACGGGTTTTGATTTTACGATCTCTCCTGTTGTCTTGTTGAATAATCCGGGGGAATGCCATACTGTAGGATCGCCTTCTTCCGAAAATTTATACCCTTTTCCTTTTACTGTAAGTGCGTGCAGAATTTTAGGACCGGGAATATCTTTCAGATCTTTTAAAATTCGTACCAGACGTATCACATCATGTCCGTCAACCGGCCCGAAGTAGCGGAACTTCAGCGATTCGAATAAATTACTTTGCTTGAGGAAGAATGTTTTTGTTGCATGGTCCACCTTAGAGGCAATTTCCTGGGCACTTTTTCCGAAGGTGCTCAGCTTGCCGAGCAAAGCCCATATCTCGTCCTTGAATTTATTGTAGGTATGCGAGGTGGTGATGTCGGTCAGGTATTCCTTGAGTGCCCCCACATTCGGATCAATGCTCATGCAATTATCGTTGAGGATCACCAGCATATCGGCATTTTCTCCGCCTGCGTGATTCAGCCCTTCAAATGCCATGCCGGCCGTCATGGCACCATCTCCGATTACTGCGATGACTTTTTTATCCTCTTTATTATGTCGATTGGCAACCGCCATTCCCAATCCCGCGGAAATGGAAGTGGAAGAATGCCCTACACCGAATGTATCGTATTCACTTTCGCTGCGTTTCGGAAACCCGCTGATGCCTTTGTAAATGCGGTTGGTGTGAAAATTTGCTCTGCGCCCTGTAAGTATCTTATGCCCGTATGCCTGGTGACCCACATCCCACACTAATTGATCATCGGGAGTATTAAAAACATAGTGAACGGCAACCGTTAACTCAACAACGCCTAAACTTGCTCCAAAATGTCCACCCTTTTCCGAAACCACATCAATGATGAACTGGCGCAACTCCTGACAAAGCTGCGGCAATTCTTCTTCCTTCAGCTTTCGAAGGTCAGAAGGGAAATTTATTTTTTCTAAGAGTGGTCCGGCTGCGTAGAGCATTTTTATTTTTTCAGGGCTTCAAGTTCGCTTTCCTTCTTAATATCCTGATCGAAAATCATGAAGGGAAGACAAAAAATGATGAGTATAAATATTTTTTTCGTGTGTCTGGATTTTAGAGTACAAATTTAACTATTATTCCTGATCAGTAAATTAAATTGAGCTAAAGCCCGTACTATTGTTTATTTCAGTTGCCACAACTTTAAGGTTGTGGCTATTAAAAGATATTTCCTAATTGGCTTTAACCCCAAAAAAACGGAATTGTGCAATTTGCCATACATTTGCTCTGACAAAATCTAAATTAAAATATTTTCAAAGTTTTTACCTTTAATTTAAAATTAATAACCATGAAAATCTGTATTTCTATCTTCTTATTGCTCTCTACTTGCTACTTCTGCTCCGGGCAGAATCTTCAATCACTCGACACAATCAAGCCTCCGGATTACTATGAAAATATCTACAATCGCCCCTTATATTCCGACTCCCTGGCAAGCAGTTTTGTCATCTTCATTAAAAAAGAAGTGAAGTCGCACAAGCACGTTACACACACCGAACACATTTATATTCTGGATGGGACAGGTGAAATGCTCCTGGGCGAAAAAAAGCTATCGGTCAAAAAAGGCGACATCATCTTCATCCCAAAAAACACCTTTCACTCATTGAAAGTTACCTCACAAACCCCTGTAAAAGTACTTTCGGTGCAGTCACCCAGGTTTGATGGAACCGACAGGGTAGTGGCTGAATAAGGCTGTTACGCTTGCCCTAAATCCCTGAAGGGACTTTGAGCGTTTTCTCCCTTTAGGGTCGGGGCAAATTTTCACCCTTTAGGGGTGGGGAAAAAAATATTCTTAAAAAGTTTGATTTATTCAATAATAATTTCACCTTTGTCCTGCTACTAAACTACGAATCTGTAAACTAAATTTTATGAACGCCACAGAAACCATGCAAATTGAAGTAAAAAAGACCAAGCGTTCGCGCTTGCCGGATGTAGACTGGAAAAAATTAGGATTCGGAAATTTCTTTTCGGACCACATGTTTATTACGGAATTTTCCGGAGGACAATGGAAAAACTCCAGGATCGTTCCTTACGGAAAATTTGAGATCAGTCCTACTCTTTCTGCCCTGCATTACGGACAGTCCATCTTTGAAGGAATGAAAGCCTACAAGTACAGCAACGGAGAGGTGTATATGTTCCGCCCTCTTGATAATTTAAAGCGCATGAATGTTTCTGCCGAGCGCATGGCGATGGCAACCGTTCCGGAAGAACTTTTCATGGAAGGCTTGCTGCAGCTTGTCCGCCTGGATTCAAACTGGGTGCCGAAGGAGGAAGGACGCTCCCTTTACATACGTCCGCTTCTCTTCGCTACCGAAGAACATATCGGGGTAAAAATTTCTGATACGTACGATCTTATCATCATGACCTCGCCAGTGGAAACATATTATTCCCAGCCCCTCAAGGTATTGGTGGAAACAAAATATACACGTGCGGTACCGGGCGGAGTTGGCTTTGCAAAAACAGCAGGCAACTACGGCAGATCTCATTATCCTACACGCCTTGCACAGCAAAAAGGATATAACCAACTGATCTGGACTGACGGATACGAACATAAATATTTAGAAGAATCCGGGACCATGAATGTCATGTGCGTTATCAATGATACGCTGGTTACGCCAGGACTTCACGATACTATTTTGGCCGGGATCACCCGCGACAGTGTGATTATCACAGCGAAAGATCTTGGTTTCAAAGTAGAAGAACGCAAAATAAGCGTGGATGAATTGGTGGATTCTCATAAGAAAGAAACGCTTCAGGAAATTTTTGGAGTCGGCACTGCGGCTACAATAGCGCCAATCTCTCTTTTCGGATACAACGGCAACGATTACAACCTTCCTCCCATCACGGATAACAATGTCGGTGGAAAAATCAAAAAACAACTGGATGATATCCGCAAAGGCAGAGCAGCAGATAGGCATGGATGGATGTATAAAGTCTGACTATGAAAAAAATTCTACCTTCTTTTATTTTCATTCTTTGTATTGTTTACCTGGGCGTAGTGGAAGGGTTTTCCCAAG
>SCSP01000005.1 GCA_004297845.1 Bacteroidota bacterium
CGTATACTCTGGGTATTCTAGGTAATTGACCCAGTCCGTTGTCCGAAATTGTGACCATTTCTCGAGCATATTTTTATACACTTTTGATATAGTTGATGTATAAGTAAAAATGTCGTCACAATGTTCCGAAGAATCATCATCACATGTGGTGCATTTCGTTTTTGAATCGTCGGTACCGACTCCCTGAAGTATTTTCCTGCAATTTGATATACTACGAGCATGGATATCCAAGCCATCATAACCTCCTCACTGCCGGTACTGAAAAAATATAACGTTAAAAAAGCCGCATTATTCGGTTCTGTGGTCCGTGGAGATGCTAAACCAACGAGCGATATTGATATGCTGATTGACCCGCCGGATCATTTTAGCCTGTTTGACCTCGCGGGCTTAAAGGTAGACCTGGAAGAAATATTACATCGTACCGTAGATGTCGTAGAATATCAATCAATTAAACCAATGCTAAAAGATTCTATCCTCAAATATGAATACCCCATCCTTTAACCCTGAAAAGAATTATTTGGTCTATATCGTAGACATGCTAGAAGCCATTGAGTTGATTGAATCCTATTGCGAGGGAATAGATGAAGTGGCCTTTTCAAGAGACATAAAACTGTAGGATGCAGTCATCCGGCGTTTCCAAATTATCGGAGAAGCAGGGGCAAATATCCCGGAAGAAATCCGAGTGAAATTTCCGGATATTCCATGGAAGAAGATCGTGGCACAACGAAATCTGATTATTCATGACTATGCCACCGTACGATTTGGTGAAATTTGGAGAGTCATTCAGGAAGACCTCCCAGTCTTACAACCTCAACTTGTTGTGGTAAAGGAACATCTGCAACAGAATACTTTGAAATAGCCTTTTATAGTCAAGTGGAAGGGAAGTAATAATTACCAGGAAATCAAACTTCTCTAAGCCACTTTTCAGTTCTGGTGGTATCCCAAGGAGGGAGCAATTTCTACGGATTTCTTCGGATTCCTCTTCAAACTAACGGTAATAAAAGTTATATTTGGTGTAAAATACAATAGATTGGGGGCAAAATATGAAACTTGCTATTATCCTTTCCACTAATAACGCAGAAAAAAACTGGAACGCCTTGAGACTTGGTAATCTTGCTCTTAAAAATGGTGACAATGTGAGTATATTTCTCCTAGGCGAAGGTGTGGAATATCTTAAATTCAGCAGTGATAAGTTTGATATTCAAAAACAGATTGATACATTTCTTGAATCAGAAAAGGGAGAAATCCTCGCCTGTGAAACATGCATGGTAATCCGATATCAGAAGGGTGATAAAACATGTCCCGTTAGCGATATGAAAGAACTATATAACCTAATAAGAGGCAGTGATAAGGTCGTTACTTTTTAAACGCATGAAAAAGATACTAGTCAGCCTTAGCATGTTACTGATTTTAGTCTCTGTTTTTGCTTCCTCTGCATCAGCTCAGGGGATGATGAACTGGGGCAATACCTCTAGTGCGACTCCTTCCTCAGTGTCTTCAACTGCGGAGGATGAAGCCAAAGGTAAGCAAATATGGGAACAACTGCAATCAAAACAAACAAACTGCAGCAACTTAAAAAACGATAACTTTGAAATTTTAGGCGAATATTTCATGGGTCAATCTGTCGGTAATACCGAAAGACATGCCGTCATGAATCAGATGATGAAAAGCATGATGGGTGATGAAGGAGAAACGCAAATGCATATTGCTTTAGGCAAAAGATATAGCGGTTGCGACGCTAATGCTCCCTATCCTCAAAATGGATGGGGTTTTATGCCGATGATGTGGATGATGGGATCCGCCTTCGCTCCAGAAAGCTTCGGCGGGACGAGGGGAGGTGGAAATCCGATGATGGGTTATGGTGATTGGGGTAATATGATGGGCTGGGGATTTGGTATAGGATGGGTATTTATGATTGTCTTTTGGCTTCTTATCATTCTAGGAGTAGTTGCTCTCGTTCGTTATTTGGC
>SCSP01000376.1 GCA_004297845.1 Bacteroidota bacterium
CATTCCTCCACCGATAAAAACTGCGACAAAGTTATTCAGCATACGATTTATCTAAATGAAAGTATATTTTGTATCCGATCAGCCCTAAGAAAATGCCAAGCATCATGCCGCCCAGTATATCAAACGGATAATGAACCCCCGCATACACTCTGCTGTAACAAACCACCGAAGCCCAAAGATACATGAACAGGGCAAAATCTCTTCTGCGAAAAAAGAAAATAAGAAAAGTAGTGAGCGCAAATGCGTTTGCCGCATGTGAAGAAACAAAACCATAGTCGCCTCCGCAATGCCCGTTAATCAGTTGCACCCTATCCTGCAGCAGCAAATTATGGCAAGGACGGTAACGCTGGAATATTTCTTTGAACAGATGAACAGATATCTGATCAGAAAGGGTTATGAGAATTACCACAGATAAAACCACCAGCCACATTTTACTTTTTACTTTTTTCCAGACAAAAAAAAGAATAATAAGATAAAACGGGATCCAAGTATACTTATTTGTGACAGCATCCATGACCGAATCCATAAAGGGTGTATGGTTGCCATTGAAGAAAATAAAAAGGCGGGTATCAATATATTCTAAGAATTCGATCACACAACGAATTTACGAATTGAATTATATGCAGCGGAGAGATTATAATGAAAAAAATAATTACAAATCTAAGTGTTTATCGTTTTCCAGAGAAGGTCTTTTAATTCCATCAATCCCATTTGGGTATGGGAGGAAAAGTAGATTACAGGGACTTTCTTCTCTTTGAATTTCTTGTTCATGTCCTTTTTAAATTCCTGCATCAACTCCTCGTCCATCAAATCGCATTTGGAGATTGCAAGAATCCGCTCCTTCTTAAGCAATTCCGGATTATATAGCTTCAGTTCATTAACGAGAATTTTATATTCCTTCACCACCTCTTTCGTATCGCAGGGAACAAGGAATAACAGAACAGAATTTCTTTCTATATGACGAAGAAAACGAACTCCCAATCCCTTCCCTTCGTGTGCCCCTTCAATGATTCCGGGAATGTCGGCCATTACAAACGATTGGTGATTACGATACCTCACAATACCCAAATTGGGCACAAGTGTTGTAAAAGGATAATTGGCAATTTTCGGTTTTGCCGCAGAAACCACAGAGAGCAGCGAAGATTTTCCGGCATTGGGAAATCCAACCAAACCCACATCCGCCAAAAGTTTCAACTCCAATATTTTCCATTCGCTTTTGCCGGGTTCTCCGGGCTGGGCATTGCGGGGAGATTGGTTGGTGGAGGATTTAAAAAAAGCATTCCCCTTCCCTCCTCTTCCCCCGGGCACAATAATTTTTTCCTGACCTTCTTCGGTGATTTCAAATTCCACTTCACCGCTTTCTGCATCTTTTATAATTGTACCTATAGGCACTTCAAGTATTATATCTTCTCCATTGGAGCCTGAGCTCAGTTTTTTTTCTCCTTTCCCTCCTCCATCCGCAATTACATGCTTTCGGTATTTAAGATGTATTAATGTCCACACATTTCTGCTTCCTTTCACGATGATATGTCCCCCGCGGCCGCCATCCCCACCATCCGGGCCTCCCTTATCCACAAATTTCTCTCTATGAAAATGCACGAATCCGGCTCCTCCCTTTCCGGAGCGGCAGCAGATCTTTACATAGTCTATGAAGTTTGATTCAGCCAATTAAGAAATGAATGAATGAATGAATGAATAAATAAATGAATGAGTGAATGAATATAGGCAATTAATTGTCGCTGGCGGTTTTTCTGGCTTTTGCAAGTACTGAAAGAATTTCTGTTCCTTCTTTTAATAGAGTTTTTGAATATGAATTATCCATGATTTCAGATTCAATAAACAATTCAAGCCAAAGACAGGATTCATCTGCTTCCTCAACAGTTATACTGAGTTTTGAATAAAATTCCGCTCGGTTTTAGGCAATGACTGGTAAAGTCTTATTGAGCTTAGAGCAAATTTCTTAGTCCGAAGTTTAAATTTTTCAACAAATTCATTTTTTGATTCCATACAAATATTATATAATGATGTTGTTCATCCTTTCATTCCTTCATCCTTTCATTCCTTCATCCTTTCATTCCTTCATCCTTTCATTCCTTCATTTTATCTATCTCAAAACATAATTTTTCAAAAATATCATCAATACTTCCAACACCCGGAATATTTTTCAATTTCCCTTGTTTTGAATAAAAATCTTTCAAAGGCGCGGTTTTGTTATTGTATTCCTTCACGCGGTTTCGAACAATGTTTTCATCCTGGTCATCCGCACGACCGGATTCCTTACCACGAAGTATAATTCTTCTGGTTAGTTCTTCTTCATCCACCTCTAAAGCAAGAGTCAGGGTGATAGAAATATTTTTTCCGGCAAGGAATGTATCTAAAGTTTGTGCCTGCGCAGTAGTTCGGGGAAAGCCGTCAAAAATGAAACACTGTGCATTTGAAGACCTGTTTACTTCGGATTCCAGCATTTTAATAGTCACTTCATCCGGCACAAGATCTCCTTTATCCATATAGCTTTTCGCGAGCTTTCCGAGTTCCGTTCCGCCTTTGATGTTTGCGCGAAAGATGTCACCGGTTGAAAGGTGCATGAGTTTATATTTCTCCGCCAATCTAACCGCCTGAGTTCCCTTTCCTGCTCCCGGAGGTCCGAATAAAACTATGGTTAACATATTATTATGATGTAAGTATGTAAACAAGTAAAAGAAACGAAAAACGGGTGATTTTTTTCACAGGGCAAAACTAAAATTAATTACTTATAAAAATTGATTCTGACTGAGAGAAAAGGCATATTTTTACATCCCCGCCTGCCGTCCGATGAACAAACAATGATGGCGGGCAGAAAAATCAGCCTCACTATGAAACCACTCGTCAGCATTATCATGGGCAGCACATCCGACTGGCTTGTGATGCAGGAAGCAGCAAAGATCCTTGACCAGTTCAAGATCCCTTTCGAAGTGAACGCTCTTTCCGCTCACCGTGTGCCGGAGGAGGTTGCTGTGTTTGGAAAAAGCGCTTCTTCGCGGGGAGTGAAAGTGATCATTGCCGGTGCCGGTGGAGCTGCGCATCTGCCGGGTGTTATCGCTGCATTCACTACCTGTCCTGTCATCGGAGTTCCATGCAAGTCCGCTACATCACTTGACGGATGGGATTCTCTTCTCTCTATCGTTCAAATGCCACCGGGAGTACCGGTTGCTACGGTTGGTGTTGACGGAGGACAAAACGCAGGCATACTTGCCGTACAGATACTTGGAACAGGAGATGAAAAAATTACCGGTGAACTGAAAAAGTTTAAAGAAAAACTGAAAGAAAAAGTGCTGAAAGCAAACGAAGAACTGAAAGCACACAAGTTCGGTTCCCGCACCAACTGACCTCACCCCCGACCCTCTTCTTAAGGAGAGGGAGAAAGGCATCCTCCGAATATGCGTTTAAATTATCGAAAATTGGGAGAAGGCAAACCTCTTTTCATTCTCCATGGACTTTTGGGGCTATCCGATAACTGGGCTGCGGTTGGGAAGATGCTTTCCGGAAACTTTGAAGTTTATTTGATTGATCTTCGCAATCACGGAAGCTCTCCCCATAGTGAGGACTGGACGTATGAATCAATGGCTGCTGATGTATTTGAACTCGCTGAAGAAATCTCAAAAGTCAAAAGTGAACAGCCAACTATTAGTTTAATGGGACACTCGCTGGGCGGAAAAGTGGCGATGCAGTTTGCGTCTATGTATCCTGAAATGCTGGGGAAACTGATTGTGGCGGATATGGCTCCGAAAGATTATCCGGGAAATCAGTTCGGCTTTATTGAGAAGCTGCTTAAAATCAATTTAGCCGCGATGAAAACAAGAAAAGAAGCGGAAGCTGAATTGAAAAAAATAATTACAGATAACGCCACGATTCAGCTTCTGATAAAAAATATTCAATGGACGACTCTCCCCCAACCCCTCTCCTCCGGAAAAGGGGGCAACAGACAAATCTTGGAATGGAAATTCAACCTGAAAGTAATAGCGGAAAATCAAAATAAAATTGGGAAAACATTCAGCGTCAAAAATAAAATTTACATTCCTGCCCTCTTCATCCGCGGAGAAAAATCCAATTACATTCTGGATTCGGATATTCCTGAGATCAAGAGGATATTTCCCAATTCAGAAGTAAAAACTATTGAAGCTGCCGGGCATTGGGTGCATGCGGATCGGCCGGGGGAGTTTACAGAAATGATAAAAGACTTTGCTAAATAAACAATGCCATACAATCCGGGACTGCTATTTCAAGCACGGTGGGAGAGGCAGGCGGGCAAACTGTTATCTGTACCATCACCCCCGATGCAGCGGTCACAGGAGGAAGTTATGGAGTGCAGTTGTGTGTTGAGAATACCAATTTGACAGCAGCAGATGATAATATGTTTTGCCCCGTAAAAAGAGACAATGCTTCTGCAACGTATGCTGATTTCCTCACGTATGATGCAACGACTCTGATTCCCGCAGAAAGCGCTGCAGGCAGGATTTACAGCGCGGGCAGCGGTTACGCTCAACGAACCGGCTATACCATATTTTCGAAGTTTGGAATTGGAAAGGCTGTTATGCCTCTTCCCGTTGAACTTCTTTATTTCGATGCAAACCGCAACGGAAATAGTGTGGAGGTAACATGGTCCACCGCCTCTGAATTTAACAGCGATTATTTTGTGATACAGCGCTCAAAGGATGGAATTACGTTTGAAGATGTTGTGCTGGTAGATGCAGCCGGAAACAGCAGCGTCATTAAAAATTATTTTTCTGAAGACTATGATCCGTACAGCGGAGTATCCTATTACCGCCTCAGGCAGGTGGATAATGACGGGAAGTTTGCTTTCAGCAATATAGTTGCTGTTAATTTTGATCCTGAAGGTGGAATTACGGTGTATCCAAATCCAACCTTCGGTCCATTTAATGTTAAGCTGGATGCAAAAGCAGGAGATGAAATATTGGTTGTTGTAAGAGATATTACCGGCAGGGAATTTTATTCCAAACTGGTTATCATGTCCAATGATTCAGAAGTGATCGCAATTGATCCTGCAGGAAAAATTGCTGCGGGTATTTATGTGGCGGTGGCTGCATCGAATAATGCTATTTATGAAAAGAAGGTAGTGATAAAGTAATTCTACAGTTGTCATTATCGGAGATGTTTTTACCTTTACGGTAACCACTAAACCACTTCTTCTATGAAAAAGATTACAGTTGCTGTCGTTCTTTTCGCGTTGCTTACAGGTTGCACGAAACAATTTATTCAGATCTATGATACAGGATCTACAAACACACAATCAAAAGACAATCATTTCGTGTTTGAAAATGATACGCTAAAGATCACTTATTCATTTTGGGCAAGCAAAGGTTTAATGTCTTTTAATATCTATAATAAGTTAAGTAAGCCCATCTACCTGGATTGGAAAAATTCATCTTTTATTTACAATGATCACAAGCTTAACTATTGGCTGGAAGAAGATCAGGCAAATGTGTCCGAGAAGTCCAACGGTCATTCCTTTAACGGCCCGTTAAATAAGCTGCGTACTACCATGAACGAAGGCATACCGAATTATTCTTCGTCACTGGTAACCCATGAACAGGTAACATTCATTCCTCCAAAGTCGAATTACGACAGGTCTCAATTTTATTTGCTGCCTGTCAGCCAGTGCGAACTGGGCCTGGACTGCCAATCATCAGTGGTCCCCCGCAATGACAAGCCAAAGAGAAACACAACCGTTTACGGCTATGATTTTTCGTACAGCAACTCTCCCCTGCGGTTTAGAAATTATTTAGCATTGTCGACTTCCCAAAATTCCCAGCAGTTCTCTTTCATTGACAATGAATTTTATCTTACCTCTGTTAAAGAAATGGATGTCAGGCATTACAGGGGGAAATCAACCGGGAATAATCCGGATGGCTCTATAATCTATGAATACCCTTTCAGCAAGAAAACATCCTTCTTTAATGACCTGGAGAGTTACTATTACAGTGTGGAGATCAGAAAGCGATAAGAGTATCTTTTACGCATGAGAACCGCAAAGTTTGCGTAAGTCCTGGTAATAATAATTTTCATCATTTCGCCTATCTAATGACCGAAGCAGTAGGGTCATTTTATCCGGCTGCTAACCGGGAAGATGGTTGCTTCTTGTAAAAATCCTCACAGGATACCAGACAGCACAAAATCCTATGAAGAGTACCGTTCCGAATACAAGCGCCAGGTCCATAGGTATCACTTTTACGGGATAGGAATCAACAATAAAACCTTCGCTGAAAGGCACGAGTTTAAAGGTTGTTTGTAACCAGCAGAGGATAAGTCCCAGTGACAGCCCGCTGAACACTCCCGTAAGTGTGATCATAAGCCCTTCCCGCATAAATATTTTTTGGATAAGGCTTTTGTCCGCTCCCAGGAACATGAGTGTTTGAATATCCTTCTTCTTTTCAATGATGAGCATGGTAAGCGAACCTATCACGTTAAAGATGGCAATCACAAGAATGAACGCAAGAATTAAAAAAGTCCACCATTTTTCGGAATTAATGGTTTTGAATAGAATTTCGTTTTGCTCGTAGCGGGTCTTTACCACCCACCCCGGCTGACCTTCGGTCGCAACCTTCGCATTTTGCTCGGTTGTCAAAGGGAGGGAGTCGAGTGACTCACCTCCCCTTTGGACTACCGGAGACAACCGAAGGTTGCGAGCGTAGCTCAAGCGAAGCTCGGGGAGATGGGTGTTCAGTATTTCCTGTATTTCTTTTTTTGCTTTTATAACATCAGTTCCCGGCTTCAATCCAACTTCAATGGCGCTTAGTTCATCATTCCTGTTCAACAATGTTCTTGCGAGAGAAAGTGGCAGTATTGCGTAGCGGTAATCAAAATCATCGTTCAGGGAAAATATGCCAGACACTTCAACGCTTCGCACCAAAAACGCATCTTCCGGGTTGATCACTGCCCGGCTGTCCCTCTTGGGAACATAAATTTCCAGCGGGTGCATGAAATCGATCAGGGAAATATTCAGCCGCCTTGCCAATCCGTATCCCAGCACCGCATAATCAATGCTGTCGCGTTGCAGCATAAACTCACCTTCCCGTGTAACGGTATCCAGCCTTGTCATTTTTACGAAATCACCGCTCACTCCTTTGATAGTAGCGATCACCTGTTTGTCATCGTATTTCAGCAATGCATTTTCCTGAAGCACTTCGGTGTAATACACAACACCATCCATCTTTTTGATCTTTTCTGCCGCAGGGGAGTCTATGATGAATGTTTTTCCTTCTTTGGGAGTTATCTTGATATCCGGATCAAACGTGTTGTACAGCCCGAAAACGAGGGCGGAGATGCCGTTAAAAGCAGAGAGCACAATCACGATCGCCATCGTTCCTATGCAAACCCCGGCAATTGAGATCAGCGTGATGATGTTGATCGCATTATGCGACTTTTTGCTGATGAGGTAGCGCTTAGCTATGAATAAAGAGAGATTCATCTGTGATAATCTGTGTAATCTGTGGCTACTTCCAGGCTTTGACGATCAACCCCGTTCCTGTTTTATGAGAAGAGTTTGTATCCAGATAATTCAATAGGAAAGCAAAAGGATATGTGATGAGATAATAAAAAGGCAGAATGATGAAAAATAATTTGGTAGCGCTCAGCATCTGCATGGGATATTTCATGGACAATCTCCAGGAGATTTTGCCCGGTGTTCCGTACGCATAACGCGCTTCTATTTTTGAGAATCCGGCCTGCCTGAGTTTGTTTTGGATTTCGTTGATGTTGTATCCGTCACGCACATGCTCGCCAATGAATGAACCTTCGCTGTCTTCATGCACACCGCTCCCTCCCTGGTCGGATGGGGTGGAGATGAGCAACATTCCGCCTTTTTTGAGCGATGCGTGAATGTTTTTGAAGACAAGAACATCTTCTAAAATATGTTCCATCACATCTACTGAAAGCGCAAGATCAAATTTATTTGCCTGTACAAATTTGGTAAGATCAGCCACTTCAAATATGACATTCTTTTTTTCGATGCGCCCAAAAAACTCATTAGAATCTGCCACTTGCTCGTCTTTTACGTCCACGGCAAGTATTTTTGCTTTCGGGAATTTATTAGTCATCCAGTAGCTGTATTGCCCAAAACCAGACCCTGCATCTAGTATCTGCAACTCTCCCCCTTTGGGGGAGTTGGAGGGGGCTTTCCCCAACTCTTTGTGCACATGCCATGACCTCAGCAGCAACAAATCCAATAAATTATAAAACAACTTCCTTAGGAAAGGAGACTTATTAAAAACATTTCCAAGAGATCGTTTTATCGGGTCGTATTCCATGCAGCCGTTTAAAGTTTAAGGTTTAAAGTTAACAGCCCGTTATTCTTTTGCTTTCTTCTTTCGGGCGGATGTTGCTTTGACTTCAGGTTCCGCAGGTTCCGGACTTATCGTTAGCGTGCTGAACACTTTTTCCATTTTATCCGCATAGTCACCGGAATCGTCCACAAAAAACGCGATTTCAGGAACAACCCGCAGTTGTTTTCCTACGCGGGCGCCCAGGGCCCTTCTGACCTCCCGTACCTGCTTGCGTATGCTGCCAAGCATTTTTTCTTTGTCGGGAACACCAAAGAGGCTGAGGTATGTTTTTGCGAAACCCATATCAGGGCTAACGAATACGTGGGTAACGGAAATGATTCCTGAGCCAAAAACATTCCTTAATTCCTTCTGGAATATCTCGGCCAGTTCCTTTTGGAGGAGCCGGGATACCTTATTTTGTCTTAACGATGGCATGAATCAACAAAAAACGAATCGGCAGGGATGTTTTATATTCAGGAATTCTGCTAAAATACAATAAATAGCTATGAGTAAAGTGCCAAAGAAAACCATTTTCCGGATGTCAACAACTCTTGTGAAAAACATCTCTTAATACAACAATTTTCAAGTCAGTACGTTTCGTATTTTTCGCATAAATTCGGTTTTCAAAGTAGGACTTACGCACGGGACAATTAACAATTGATTTTTGATAAAAAAATGAGGTTGGGGTATCAAAACAGAACAGAAGGCATAATGTGGTTACATGAAAACCACAACCAAACTTTATTGC
>SCSP01000377.1 GCA_004297845.1 Bacteroidota bacterium
TTTCCTCTTTGTTGCCTATAATCAGATCGGGTTTTAGATTCCGTATCTTTTCGAGGTTAAGTTTTTTGGTGCCTCCTACAATTGTTTTGTGTTCATGCCAGCCTTTGGGATGAATGCAGTATTTTGTAATGCCAACTACTTCTTCATCGAGTCCCAGATCGGCAAGAAGCTCAGTTTGTGAGGGGACGATGGAGACAATTCTTTTAGGAGTGTCCTTAAGTGTCACCGTGTTTCCCATCTGGTCTTTGAAAACAGAGAGGGTATTCATTAATAATAATAGTTAATCGGTGCAACAACTATTCTTCCACGATTAACGATTAACCATTAACTTTTTTATGATCCGCCAAAAACTGGGCAAGGCCACTGTCAGTAAGGGGATGTTTGAGCAAGCCAAGGATAGCGCTGAGCGGACAGGTTGCAACATCAGCGCCTGCTTCCGCGCATTTAATGATGTGCATCACATGACGGATACTTGCTGCAAGTATTTCGGTTTTGTAACCGTAGTTGTCATAAATCAAACGGATATGTGCAATAAGTTCAACCCCATCATATCCAATATCATCTAATCGTCCGATAAAAGGAGAAACATAGGTTGCGCCTGCTTTTGCTGCCAAAAGCGCCTGTCCGGAAGTGAATACCAGCGTGCAATTTGTTTTAATGCCTTTGCCTGAAAAATATTTTATGGCTTTAATGCCATCCTTTATCATGGGAACTTTCACTACAATTTGTTTGTGAAGTTTGGCAAGTTTTTCTCCTTCCTTGATAATGCCCTCGTAATCTGTGGATATCACCTCTGCGCTTACATCTCCGGTAACTGCGTTGCAGATATCGATATAATGTTGGGTGATGTTTTTTTCTCCTTTGATCCCCTCTTTTGCCATCAGAGATGGATTGGTGGTAACGCCATCCAATACACCTAATGCCTGTGCTTCTTTTATTTGTTCGAGGTTTGCGGTGTCAATGAAGAATTTCATGGGAAGAAGGGTTACAGATTATTTGTTGGCAAATTTAGAAAAAGCACTGATATATTTAGAATTTATATCTTGCACTTGCGCCAATGTTTTGTGCTGCAAATTCTCCTTTCAAATATTTATAATGTCCTGCTATTGCGATCATGGCAGCATTATCAGTGCAGTATTCAAATGCAGGAACGTAGGTATTCCATCCTTTTTTTTTCCCTGTTGAGATAAGTTCATTTCTTAATTCTGAATTGGCTGAAACTCCCCCCGCAACAGCAACTTCTTTGATGCCGGTTTGTTTCGATGCGGTAATAAGTTTGTCCATCAGTATTTTTATAATAGTATGTTGAATGGAGGCACATAGATGAGGAATACGGGAATCGCCTCCTTCTCCTTCAGAGAGAGGCGGAGTGAGACTCCTAACGAAATATAAAATAGATGTCTTTAGTCCGCTGAATGAAAAATTCAATTCCGGAATATTTGGCTCGGCAAATTTGAAGGCATTGGGATTTCCCTCTTGAGCGTATTTGTTTATGAGCGGCCCACCGGGATATGGAAGTCCCAAAATTTTTGCGGCCTTGTCAAATGTTTCGCCAGCAGCATCGTCAATGGTTTCTCCGATCACTTCCATATCTAAATGATCTTTTGCGAGGACGATTTGGGTGTGGCCGCCTGAAACTGTCAAACAAAGAAAGGGGAAGGAGGGATGTAGAGATATAGGATTGTTCTTTATACTTTTATACCCTATACCATTATTTTCTTCCGCGAAATGAGCGAGCACATGTGCCTGCATGTGATTTACTTCAACCAAAGGGATATCGAGTGCCAGCGCCATGGCCTTTGCAAAGGAAGCGCCAACCAGCAGTGATCCTATCAGCCCCGGGCCCCTGGTGAATGCAATAGCGCTAAGGTCTTCTTTCCTTATTCCAGCCTCCTTAAGCGCCCGGTCAACAACCGGCACAATGTTCTTTTGATGGGCCCGGGAGGCAAGTTCAGGTACCACGCCTCCATATAGCTCGTGTATCTTTTGGTTTGCTATAAGATTGGTAAGCACTTTGCAGTCTTTAACGACAGAAGCAGACGTTTCATCGCAAGAGGACTCTATGCCCAATATTATTATGGATTTTTTAGCATTCATTCTTGGTTACAAATTATCTTTTTTTATAAAGATTGCAGCAGGATTCATTCGTAAATTTGTAAAAATAATCTTATAGACAAAATGTATGTCGGTTTTCATTAGTACATTAGTAGTGATTAGTAATTTAGCAGATGTCAAGTAAAGTTATCAAAAAAATACTCAGAATTCTGCTCTATTTCATCGGGGGCATTTTATTGCTTTTCATCATTTCTTACTACGCCCTCCGCAGCCCTGTTTTTCAAACATGGGCAAGCAACCGTGCCGGATGGTATTTTTCAAAGCAATGGGGAACAACGGTTAGGGTAGAAGGGGTGGATATAGAGTTCTGGAAAAAGGTAGTGCTGGAAGGAGTATATGTGGAAGATCAGCACCGGGATACACTTTTGTTCGCAGAGAAGCTAAAGATAGATATCGGCACATTTGATCCGGACAGCCAAAATATTTTCATCAATGACATGATCTTGCAGAATGCAACAGTTAAGTTCAGGAAATACGCAGGAGATTCTGCTTTAAACTTTCAGTTCATAGTTGATGAATTTACCTCAAACGATACTACGGTTACAGATAGCAGCAAGTGGAACATAGGGATTGAATCTCTCACACTTGACAACGTCCGTTTTTTGTACAGAGATGAGCAGGATACGAGCAGTCTTAAGGGCATTAATTTTTCGGATATTTCTGCAATTAATATCCATGGAAAAATTTCCGACATAGCTTTTGCTGCGGATACGACTTACTGTATGGTTAATAATTTTTCTTTTAAAGAGAAAAGTGGTTTTGTTCTGAAAAAACTCTCTGCGAAGGGCAGTATAAGTCCGGTGCTGTTGCAGTTGAATGAACTGAGAATACTTTCAAACAGGAGCAGCATTGTTACGGATATTTCGTTTCACTATAAAACATACGATGATTTTAATCATTTTGTGGGTAAAGTGAAAATGAAGTCGCAGTTCAAAAGCTCCAATATTGAGATGGGAGATGTCGCGTATTTCTTCCCGGAGCTGTACGGACTTAAAAAGAAAATATTCTTAGATGGAACCGTAGGTGGAAAAGTGAGCGACCTGAAAGGAAGAAATATACTGCTTGCTATTGGGAATGAAGCAAGCTTTAAAGGCAATTTTGACATGACCGGGCTGCCTGACATTGATCAAACCTTCATGAGTTTTGACGCAAAGGAGTTCAGAACATCAAAGAAAGGCATTGAAGGCATTCCGCTTCCTCCTTTCAACGAGCAACATTCCATTGCTCTTCCGGAAAACATTTCTCTTTTTGGGGACATTAAGTTTAAAGGAAATTTCAGCGGATTCTATAATGATTTTGTTTCTTATGGAAAATTCAGCACTGCGCTGGGTAATATTTCTACTGATATATCTTTGAAAAACGACTCTTCTTCCGGCAAGTCTGTTTATCATGGCAAGTTTGCGTGTACGGATTTTAATCTCGGTAAATTTTTTGAGAGCGAAAAATACTTTGGAAGAATATCTCTGAATGCCATTATTGACGGGAAAGGATTTAAAAAAACAAACGCAGTCGCATCTGTCGAAGGAGTTGTAAGCAGTCTGGAAATGAACGGATACAACTACCGTAACATTGATGTCAAGGGAAAACTTGCAAGAAATGTGTTTGACGGCACGCTATCCGTAAATGACGAAAATCTGATTTTGGATTTTAACGGGGATATAGACTTCAGTAAATCTCCAACGCATGTAAATTTTACAACTGATATCGCAAAAGCTGATTTATCTGCATTAAATTTTATTCGCTCAGCAGATATCATAGGCGTCCGGGCGAAGATTGATGTGAACGCTGTTGGAAATACACTTGATGATGTGACAGGTACTATGAATCTGGATGACATTGCATATTTAAAGGGATCTGATGTTTTTGATTTTAAAGACGTAAAAATGCTTATTGAAGAGAGAGCAGGGATAAAGTCCCTTTATTTTTATTCCTCCGTTGCCGATGCAAATCTTTCCGGAAAGTTCAAGCTGACGGAAATTGCTACTGGTTTTACGGATTTTTTAAGTCATTATCTCCCTGCTTACATTCCGCATACCGTACATAAACATAATCATGGAGATATTGAGGGCAAAGACTTGCAAGAACAGGAGTTTGACCTGAGCATCAAGTTTCATAATACAGATATTGCTACCTCGGCTTTTATGCCTTCCCTGAAAATTGCCTGCCCGGCCGCTATGCAGATGCGCTACGATCAGGAGGTAAATGAACTATCTTTTTCCGGGGATTTTCCTGCTGTTTCGGTTCAGGGATATAAGTTCAAAAAATGCGCACTCTCCGCTGTCTCGAATGAAGGGCAGCTTTCGTTCAGTGTAAACTGTCAGCGCCTTGCTCTTTCTGACAGTGCATGGATCGACAGCGTCCTGATAACCTCAGCTATTGCCCGTGATACGGCTAACTTCAGGATCAATTGGCATAACAGCACCAAAGTGAAGTACGAAGGTGATATACCGGGATATGTTGCTTTCTCAGAAAAACCAAAGGTCAAGCTGAAGCTTTTACCCTCCTTCATTACCATTGCTGATTCTTCATGGAAACTCAATGCAGACAATGTAGTAGTCATGGATTCTTCTTTCATTAGTGTAAAAAATCTGGATTTTTCCTGCGGCAATCAGCGGGTGAAACTGGAAGGAAATATATCCGAAATTAAGGGGGATCAGCTGTATCTCATGCTATCTTCCTTCTCTCTGGAAAATTTCAATACGTATTTAAAAGGAACTGACCTTTCTTTTTACGGAAATATTTCAGGCAATACATCCATAGCCAATATCTATGATAAGCCGTTGTTTGGGAGCAGTATAGATATAAAAACTTTACGGATCAACAAGGAACTTATTGGTGACGGAAACATGGTAAGCATATACGACAGCAAGAAGGACATGCTGAACTTTAATGGCGGTTTTAGCCGTGGAGAAGGGGAGAACATGAAATTGTCGGGAAATTATTATCCTTCTAAAAGGAAAAACAGCCTGGAGGTTGATGCTGAAATTCATGATTTCCGTTTGGACTTTTTCGATCCATTTATAAAAGATAATTTTGAAAGTCTGAAGGGAATTGCCGCAGCAGAGTTGAAAATAAAAGGCACACCCGATGCCCCTTTATTAACGGGTGTTCTGAAGGCAAAGGTAGATAACATTCATGTTAATTACCTGGGAACGAATTATCATTTTGAGGGAGACATAGCTCTGGAGCCGGGTTACTTTGATTTTGCGAACCTGATAATTTTTGATTCGAATAATAATAAGGCTGAGATCATCAATGGAAAAATATTTCATAATAATTACAAAGATTTCCAGATGGATTTTGACATGAATCTGAATAAATTTCTGTGCCTTAATACAACGGAGAAAGATAATTCCATCTATTATGGGAAAGTTTTTTCTACCGGAATTTTAAATGTTTTCGGTTTCCTGGATCATGTAAACCTTTCGGCTGCCGTAAAAACGGACAAAGCAAAGAATCCATTGGGAAAGAACGAATACAGCCAACTGTTCATTCCTCTATCAGGTTCAGAAGAAGTGGGGGAAAATGGTTTCATTTCATTTGTGAAGAAAGACACGTCTTTAATGCCGGAAAAATATAAAGTTAGTGCCGCGGGATTTACAATGGACTTTCAATTGCAGCCTACGCCCGATGCGCAGGTGCAGCTAATCTTCGATGAAAAGGTGGGAGATATTATTAAGGCAAATGGCTCCGGAGATCTACGGATAGTTATAAATGAATTCGGTGAATTTAAAATGTATGGTGATTACACGGTGGAAGAAGGAGACTATCTGTTTACACTTAAAAACGTAGTGAATAAAAAATTCAGATTGGAAAAAGGCGGCTTTATTCATTGGTCAGGAAACCCTGAAGATGCAGATATGAATATGAGCGCTATTTATGAATTGAGAACTTCTCTGACTCCTTTATTCCTTTCCCACGAGCATACGGATGCCGTTCGTAAACGTTATCCTATTGACTGCGTGATGAAACTGTCCGGAAAACTGATGGAGCCGGATATTGTTTTCGACATTCAGATGCCAACTGTTGATGATTTTACGCGGCAGCAGGCCTATGATAAGTTTAAAAACAGCGAAAGCGAAGTGAACAAGCAGGTTTTCTCACTTATGTTTACAAACAGCTTTAGTCCTGCACAGGGACAAGGACAGGGAGAAACTTCGGGAGGGGCCGGTGCCGGTACCGTAACTACTTCTACGGAAATGTTATCAAATCAGTTAAGCAACTGGCTTTCTCAGATCAGCAATGAATTTGATGTTGGCGTGCATTACCGGATGGGCGATGAGGTGAATAAAGATCAGGTGGAGCTGGCTTTGTCCACCCAATTGTTTAATGACAAAATGAACATTGATGGAAGCGTGGCGAATAGTTCCAATCCCACTACGCAGAATGCGGCCAGCGTTGTGGGGGATATCAATGTGGATTACAAATTGACTGAAGATGGTAAGTTCAGGGCTAAAGCTTATAACAAGGCGAATGAAGGAGATGTTTTAAATACTCAAAAGGGTCCTTATACGCAAGGATTGGGTGTGTTTTACAGGGAAGAATTTGAAACGGTGGGGGAATTATACAGGCGATATTTGGGTAAATTGAAAAAGAAAAAACACACACCTTAACATTTTATTATGAGATCATTACGGCATCTTAATAAATATTTCTGGAAGTATAAATGGAGATTGATACTCGGCATCCTGTTCGCTGTATCCTCTACCTATTTCGGAATTTATGTAGCCATCCTTGTGCGTAAAGCAACAGATTTTATGACGCATGCAGTTGCAAATCATTATTCCTTTGAAGTAACCGCCCGGGAACTTTTGGAATACGGTTTACTTATCCTTGGAACGACCATCATCAGCGGATTCCTGATGTTCCTGATGAGGCAGGCTATCATTGTGATGTCTCGTCATATAGAATACGACCTGAAGAACGAGATATTCGCGCATTACCAGTCGCTGGATATGGCATTCTACCGAAGAAATAATACAGGCGATATGATGAATCGCATAAGTGAGGACGTGAGCCGTGTCAGAATGTACATCGGACCGGCAGTAATGTATTTTGCCAGCACCCTTGCTACCATCGTTCTTGTTGCGGCTACGATGACTGGTGTAAACGCAATGCTTTCGACCTATGTGCTTCTTCCTCTTCCCATTCTTGTTGTGGTAATATATTTTGTGAGCGACTTGATCAATAAGCTGAGTAACAGCGTACAGGAGCAATTATCCGGGCTTTCTACCATCGCTCAGGAATCTTTTTCCGGAATCAGGGTGTTAAAGGCTTACGCTCAGGAAGAATCTTCGGGCAACAGTTTTGCGCGCGAAAGCGGATTATACCGGAAAAAATATCTTGGGCTTACTATGACAGAAGCGCTATTCAGCCCCTTCATTCTGTTGCTGATAGGGATCAGCACGGTCCTTACAATTTATATTGGCGGGAAGCAGGCAATTGACCGCCAAATATCCTACGGGAATATAGTTGAATTCATCATATACGTGGGCAAACTTACCTGGCCTGTTGCAGCTCTTGGATGGGTTACATCGCTGGTGCAAAGGGCGGCAGCTTCGCAGACGAGGATCAATGAATTTTTGAATACAACAACATCAATTATCCCCCTTAAGATAGGCTCGCAACCTGTGGTTGTCCCCGAAGAGGGGAAGGTTGCGCGTGCAAGTTTTCCCCCTTCGGGGGAGTTAGAGGGGGCTCTTGAATTTCAGAATGTAACCTTTGTTTATCCGGATTCAGGAATAAAAGCAATGGACAACATCTCTTTCAAAGTGCCTGCCGGGCAATCGCTGGCAATTATTGGAAAAACAGGAAGCGGCAAATCTTCTGTAGCTGCTTTGATCTGCAGGTTGTACGATGTTACGGAAGGAAAAATTCTGGTGGATGGCAAGGATCTCAAAGACTGTGATTTGTCACTTTTGAGAAGACAGATTGGTTATGTGCCGCAGGATACTTTTTTATTTTCAGATACAGTTGCCGGTAATATTTCATTTGGTGTTCACTCTGAACCACACGCTCCCAACCCGGAACTGATTGAACAAGCTGCAAAGGATGCTGGCATTGAAGGTGAAATACTGCGTTTCCCTGATAAATATAAGACCATGATTGGTGAGCGGGGCATTACACTCTCCGGTGGACAGAAACAGCGTATAGCCATAGCACGGGCGATTATTGGCTCTCCCCGTATTTTGATATTTGACGATTGTCTTTCTGCAGTTGATACAGAGACTGAAGCGGAAATATTAGGCAACCTGCGCAATGTGATGAGAGATAAAACAACGATCCTGATAAGTCATCGTGTATCCACCGTTAAAGATGCTTCGCACATTATTGCGCTGAATAACGGAAAAATAGAGGAGGAGGGCAGTCATCAGCAGCTTATGGATAAAAAAGGTTTTTACTATGAGCTCTACCAAATGCAGCTGGCGGAAGAGCAAAAAGGTAACAGTTAGTAGCAAAGCGCAAAGTCATCTTTTTTAGACAGTTTATCGGTCAACATTTGAGCCTTGCTGAACTCCCATCGGGCGACAAACCGCAGGCTCCGTGGACATACCCGCAGGTAGCCCGACATGATCCCAACAGGCGACCCCAAAGCGGGCAACCATACGCAATAAAACAACAGAATTTCCGTTGTGCCCACAGCCTCTCGCAGACAGTTGACTGCTCCCTACAAAACATTGTGTTATTATTTATGAAATCAACCCTCCTATTAATATGCCATTTCTCATTGACAGCATTATGCCAAGACGTTGTTGAAGGACGGTGGACATTTGAGGGAGGAG
>SCSP01000378.1 GCA_004297845.1 Bacteroidota bacterium
CATTTTTAAATAAGACGTTTTTTGATTTGAGGGCGAATGTAGTAATTTTTTAAATAGACCCAAAAGTGTGTTTTGACATAAAGTACAGAGTTTAAAAAAAAATATCCACCATATTAAAAAAAGTAGTATCATTGCAAAAATTAACCAAGACAAGGATAAGTTCGCTTCGCTTTTTAATCTTTTAAAACCCAACACAAATAATTAATATATCTCTATGAAAAAATCAATTTTACTCTCATCAGTTTTGACTTTAACATTTGGACTTTGGACGTTAAGTTCCTCAGCTCAGGTATGTTTTACAGCCAGTCAGGATTACCAAGCCGGTAGTTCTCCTTATTCAATAGTGAAAGCAGACTTTAACGGTGATGGAAAGGTTGATCTGGCGGTGGCTAACCGTTATGATAACAGCCTTTCTGTATATCTTGGTAATGGAGCCGGAGTATTTGGTACTGCTTCTATTGTTGCGGTAGGCAGTGAGCCTGTTTCTCTTAACAGCACCGATTTTAACGCTGACGGTAAGGCTGATTTGGCGGTTGCTAATTATAATGACAACACTGTTTCCGTATATTTAGGTAATGGTGCAGGCGGTTTTGGCGCTCCTTTGACTTTGCCGCTGATTGCTGATGCACCTATGTCGGTAACCTCTGCGGATTTTAACGGTGACGGGAAAAAGGATTTAGCAGTAACTTATGACAATGGACCCAATGTATCTATCTTAATAGGAAACGGATTAGGCGGTTTTGCCGCTGCTGTAAACTACAATGTTGGATATTGGTATAATTATTCCGTTATGAGCGATGATTTTAACGGGGACGGCAAAGGTGATTTGGCTATAGCCAATAACGATGACAGCCGAGTATCTATAATGATAGGTAATGGGGATGGTACTTTTCAGCCTGCTGTAGACTACTTTGTTGGTGGCTGTCCTTCCTTCATTTCTGTTGGAGACATGAATTCAGATTCTAAAAAAGATATTATTGTATCCAGTTCCTGCGGTAATGTGTACTTTTTGTCTGGCAACGGAAATGGTACTTTTAACCCCGCTGCAACCATATCGACAAACGCAAACAGGTCTAATGCTGTTGCTGACTTTAATGGTGATGGCAATTTGGATGTTGCCGCTCCAATGATGTCTCAAAGCAATATTCAGTTGTTTTTAGGTAATGGAAATGGCACTTTTGGCGCTCCACAGCAATTTAATACAGGCAGCAGTCCTTACTCAGTTGCAAGTGCGGATTTTAACGGAGACGGAAAGATGGATCTGGCAACCGCTAACTACAATGATAACACCATGTCGGTGTTGCTAAATACTAATTTACCTCCCGTTGCTGCAAATGCTAGTGCTACCACTATTTGCCCCGGATCTTCGGTTATTCTTACAGGTACAGGAGCAGGGACTGGCGGTACCAATGTTTATACTGTTCTCCTCTCCGATTTATTTAACCAGGGTAGTAATTGTGGTAATGGCGGTGTTTATGGCAACAACCCTGGCTTTAACTGGATGAGTACTGAACCCATAGGATCCAACATAGCGTCAATTACTATTCAGGTAAATTGCGGTGTGGATTGTTCGGGTGGAAACCACACGGGACTTGTCAATGGCAATAATATTGGCTCCGTAAACTTTGGCGGCTCCTGGTGTAATTGTTCGCTAAGAGACTATATTGTTACCTATACTTCTTCTCCCGGATTTTACAATGTGGGAGGTTCCAATTCATTCCAGATGAATGGGAGCACATTCGGAATGTGTCCTAATTCCGGTTGGGCTGCTGGCGTTTACGCCAAGGTTACAGTAACTTATGGGGCTTCGTACTCATGGACTGGCGGAGCAATTAACGGAGTTCCATTTATTCCCGGTGCAACAGCTACCTATACTGTTACCGGAACCACTCTGGAAGGCTGTACCAATACTGCCCCAATTACTATCACTGTTCTTCCCGCAATAAGTAATGTAGTTAATCCAACCGATGCTTCCTGCCTGTGCAACGGAACTGCGAATGTTATAGCATCCGGAGGCACTGCTCCTTTCTCCTATTTATGGTCTAATGGAAACACTACTACCGCTACCTCAGCTCTTTGTGCGGGAAATTATACAATAACTACTACGGATTCCAAGGGTTGCACGAAGACTTCTGTTGCTGCTATTAACGCAAGCCCTGCGATGTCGTTTTCCGATGTAACAACTAATGCTAGCTGCCTATGCAGCGGAACAACTTCCGTTACAGTAACCGGGGGAACTGGTCCGTATGCGTATTCATGGTCAAATGGAGCCACTACTTCCTCAGTTACTGGTCTTTGCCCCGGAACTTATACCCTGACCGCAACGGATTCGTACAGTGTTGCTTGTTCAAATGTTACCACGGTTACTATTGCAAACACTCCAACTCTTGCATTCAATACTTTGAAAACCAATGCTACCTGTACTGCCGCTTGTAATGGAGGGGCTACAGTAACTGTAACGGGTGGTACCGGACCTTATACATACGCTTGGTCGCCAAGCGGAGGTACTACTTCCGCTGCTACAGGGCTTTGTGCAGGCACTACTTATACCATAACTGCCACGGACGCAAACGGTTGTACAAATGTCGGTAATACAATTGCCATTGGAGTTACACCCCTGGCTGTTTCCTTTGTAAACACCAATGCTAATTGCAGCACTTCCTGCAATGGTACATCTACAGCATCGGTTGTAGGAGGTACAGGGTCCTATACCTACGCATGGGCGCCAAGCGGAGGCACTAACGCTACTGCTACCGGTCTTTGTGGCGGAACAACTTATACCCTCACTGTTACAGCAAATGCTTGCTCTCAGGTAGTTACTACAACTATTGCAAGCAACCCTATTGTAGCTGTTTCCATGTTTAACAACACCCCGGCTTCCTGCAATTCTGTGTGCAACGGAACATCCACCGCGTCTGCAACGGGTGGAATCGGAGCGTACACTTATTCATGGTTGCCAACCGGAGGCACCACAGCTTCTGCTGCCGGCCTTTGCGCAGGAACCACTTACACCTTGACTGTTAGAGACGCAAATGGGTGCTCAAGTTCTTCAACAACTAATATAGGTTTAAATAGCAACCCATTATACATCAATAATATTAATATAGACAGCGATGCTTCCTGTAGCGCAGTATGTAATGGAACTGCTACCGCCAATGTATTTGGAGGTGGAGGTTCTTATTCTTATTCATGGTCGCCAAGCGGTGGTTCCGGAATGACCGCTACCGGTCTTTGCGGTAGTAATGCAGGGCTTAATTATACCTTAACTGTTACTGATGCGGTTGGTTGCAAGGACACTATGTGGGAAACCATATACCTTGTAACTCCAATGAATATCAATTTTTCTACAGTTGGAGTTGCTTGTAGCGCAGCATGTAATGGAACAGCCAGTGTTTCTTCTGTAAGCGGGGGCAATTCGCCTTATTCTTACTTATGGTCTAATGGATCCACTACTACAAGTATTACCGGTCTTTGTGCAGGAACTTATAGTTCTGTTGTAACTGTTACAGATTCACTGGGCTGTAAAATGACGGAGGACGTAACAATCAATAATAGCAATAATGGAGTTCAGACAAATGGCTTTGACTCATGGAATACCTTCTGTAATACCGCGTGCACCGGTTCTGCTATTGGCTACATAGATCAGAATTCCAGTATGGGACCTTACACTTATTGGTGGTCAAATGGCTCAACTACGACCACCATTTCCGGACTTTGTGCAGGAACTTATACCTTCATGGTAACGGATGAAGACGGTTGTTCGGACTGGGATGATGTTACAATTAATACCAATTCTAATCTGAATTATTCCACCAATATTACCGATGCTTCTTGCGAGCAGGTGTGTAACGGGATGGTTGCTCTTTCTAACTTCAGCGGAGGAGCGGGACCTTATTCTTACCAGTGGCTGCCAGGCGGTGGAACAACTGCCAGCATTACCGGGCTTTGTTCCGACAACACGTATACTGTGACCGTTACCGATGTTAACGGATGCACCAAGACTACGGCATCTTACGTAGATTATAATTATCAAGTATATGTAAACACTTGGTCATGGGATGCTTCCTGCAATGGCATCTGTAATGGAAAGGATTCTGCGGATGCATTCAATGGAAATACACCTTATACTTATCTGTGGTCAAATGGCGCCACTACAGCAGTTGCTACAGGCCTTTGCGGAGATTATAATAATGGCATAACATATACAGTAACTGTAATGGATTCAATTGGTTGTAAAGCGTGGGAGGAGGAGGATATTTATACAAACAACCCTCCGTCTATTTCACTTACAACTACCAATGTTTTTTGTAACAGCGTATGTAGTGGAACCGCTTCTGCTTTTGTAAGCGGAGGAGTAATGCCTTATACTTATACATGGTCAAATGGCGCAACTACAGGGGCTATTTCTAATCTTTGTGCAGGGCCTTATACATTGACTGTTAAGGATTCGAAGGGTTGTATGAGCGTATCTTCATTTAATATTAATTCAAGTGGCTCTAACATATCTGTTTCAACTACAAGCACCGATGCTACCTGTGATAGTGTATGTAACGGTATGGCTTCTGCTACAGCAAGCGGTGGAACAGCCCCTTATGCTTATGCTTGGTCACCAAGCGGAGGATCTGCTGCTTCTGCAGCGGCTCTTTGTGCAGGAAGTTATACAGTAACTGTAACGGATGTGAACGGTTGCTCCAAGACTAAAACAACGATGATTGATCAGCCCGCTGCTCTTGTAACAAATATTACTGTTACTAACGCAACTTCGTGTGTACAGGGCGATGGAACAGCTACGGCAAATGTTGCAGGAGGAACAGGTCCTTTCACCTATGTGTGGACTCCAACAGGACAAATCACACAAACAGCAGTTACACTGCCAAACGGTACATATTCGGTGAGCGTTACTGACGCAAACGGATGTGCCACCACCGGATCAGGTGTTGTAAGCTGCACAAGCGGAATTACGGAACTGGCTGCTGAAAGTATGTTTTCGGTTTCTCCAAACCCAACAATCGGAAACATGGTAGTAACTGCGGCAAACAAGGTGAGTATGGATCAGATTGCAATTGACAATGTACTTGGCCAAACAGTATATTCAATGGTCAACAGCAAGCATCAATCGGCAGTCCGTATTGATATCACTGCTCAGCCTTCAGGCATCTACTTCATGAGCGTGAAATCAAACGGAAACATTTATACTCAAAAGATCATAAAACAATAAATGATAATAAGATTCTAAAGGAATCAAAAAGCCCTGCAGAAATGCAGGGCTTTTTTTTTGACTTATGCCGCTGTAAGACATTTATCGCTTATTAGCAGTTACCTTAAAGTCTTTTATCTTTGCCTCCTTTAAAAATTTATCATACTACTTGAAACAGTTCCAAGAATATAAAACACTCAACCTTCCTGAAATAGCTAAGGAGATGTTGGCATCGTGGAAGGAGAATAATACTTTTGAACAGAGTGTGTCTTCCCGTGAGGGTGCCGAACCCTTTGTGTTTTACGAAGGACCCCCATCAGCCAACGGAATGCCTGGCATCCATCATGTGATGGCACGCACAATCAAGGACATCTTTTGCCGCTACCAGACTCTGAAAGGCAAACAGGTAAAGCGCAAAGCAGGTTGGGACACTCACGGACTTCCTATTGAACTGGCGGTGGAGAAAACAATGGGCATCACCAAGGAGGACATAGGCAAAAAAATCAGCATTGAAGATTATAACAAAGCCTGCCGCAAGGAGGTAATGAAGTATCAGGACAAATGGGAGGAACTCACCCGCCTGATGGGCTACTGGGTGGATATGGAACATCCTTACATCACGTACGAGAACAATTACATAGAAAGCGTTTGGTGGCTTTTAAAGAAGTTATACGATAAGAGACTGCTGTATAAAGGGTACACCATTCAGCCTTATTCCCCTGCTGCAGGAACGGGGTTAAGTACACACGAGCTGAACCAGCCGGGATGTTACCGGAATGTGAGGGATATAACGGCCGTTGCTCAGTTCAAGGTTCAAAGTTCAATGTTTAAACAACATTCTTTTTTTAAAAATAACCATGGACTAGGAACTTTGAACCAGGAACTTTACTTTTTGGCATGGACGACCACTCCCTGGACACTGCCCTCAAATACTGCTTTGGCGGTTGGGAAAAATATTGATTACATCGCTGTAAAAACAGTTAATCCTTATTCAAAAAAAGAAGTTGCGGTAATCCTCGCAGCGGCACTGAGGGATAAATATTTTAGTGATGGAAAATCAAAGCTTCCTGAAGGTGAAAATATCGGTTCGTTCAAAGGAAAAGATATGGAAGGAATTCGATATGAGCAGTTACTCCCATTCTCCCAACCGAAAGATGGAGACGCATTCAAAGTAGTTTGCGGTGATTTTGTAACCACCGAAGACGGAACAGGAATTGTACATATCGCCCCGAGCTTTGGCACAGATGACTTTAAAGTGGCTAAGCAGAACGGCCTTGGATCACTTACACTGGTTGACAAGCGAGGCAAGTTTTTGCCTGAAGTGAAAGACGATGTTTTTCTATATGGAGATGAATATGTGAAGGAAGCGTATTTGTCGGATACTGAAAAGCAAACAGAATTCCAGAAACAGAAAAAGATATTAGAATCTACCGGAAAAATCAAAGCACTGAAAGAATATTTGAGTGTTGATGAGCGAATTGTTCTGAAACTTCAGGAAGAAGGCAAATTATTCAAAAAAGAAAAATACGAGCACAGTTACCCTCATTGCTGGCGAACAGATAAGCCGGTTTTATATTATCCGCTTGATAGTTGGTTTGTAAAAGTGACGGAGTGCAAAGACAAAATGATTGCGCTCAACAAAACCATCAACTGGAAACCCGCGCACACCGGCACCGGACGTTTTGGCGAGTGGTTGAACAATTTGCAGGATTGGAATTTATCACGTTCTCGTTTTTGGGGCATTCCACTGCCAATTTGGAGAACCGAAGATGGTAAGGAAGAAAAAATTATTGGCTCAATGGAAGATTTGAAAATAGAAATTGAGAAAGCAACGAAAGTTGGTGTGATGAACGTCATTGCTGGCGCAGCGAAGCAATCTCCAAAAGAGAAGGAGATTGCTCCGGTCGCTGACTCCCTCGCAATGACGGATATGGATTTACACAAACCTTATATAGATAGAATAACGCTTGTTTCCGATTCAGGCAAGAAAATGGTTCGTGAATCCGACTTAATAGATGTTTGGTTCGATTCGGGAGCCATGCCGTATGCACAATGGCACTATCCTTTTGAGAATAAGGAGATGATTGAAAAGGGCGGGGCGTATCCTGCCGACTTCATCGCAGAAGGAGTTGATCAAACCCGGGGCTGGTTTTATACGCTTCATGCAATAGCCGCTTTGTGTTTTGATTCGGTGGCTTATAAAAATGTGATAAGCAACGGTCTGGTGCTCGATAAGAACGGAAATAAAATGAGCAAACGCCTTGGAAACACCGTTGATCCATTTTCTACGCTTGAAAAATACGGTCCGGATGCCGTACGCTGGTACATGGTTACTAATGCTGATCCTTGGGACAACCTGAAATTTGACCTCGAAGGTATTGCAGAAAAGCAACGCTCATTTTTCGGAACACTTTATAATGTTTATTCTTTTTTTTCTCTCTATGCGAACATTGATAAATTTAATTTTACGGAAACAGAAGTTCCACTGAAGGACAAACCGGAAATTGATCGTTGGATATTATCTGAACTGAATTCGCTTATCAAAACTGTGGATGAAAGTTACAGCAGTTATGAACCCACGAAAGCGGGTCGCGCCATTGAGACTTTTGTAGATGAACATCTGAGTAACTGGTACGTGCGTTTATGCCGAAGGAGATTCTGGAAAGGAGATTACACGCAGGATAAAATTTCTGCATACCAAACGCTGTATCGCTGTCTGGAAGCTGTCGCACAACTTTCTTCTCCCATTGCTCCCTTCTTCTGCGATAAATTATTCAAGGACCTGAATGGCATTACAGGAAGACAAAACGCGGAGAGCGTTCACTTAAGCCTTTTCCCGAAGGTTGATAAGGACTCCATTGACAAATCGTTGGAAGAGCGTATGGAAATGGCACAGAAGATATCTTCCATGATTCTATCTATCCGTAAAAAGGAAAATATTCGGGTGCGTCAGCCACTGACTAAAATTCAGATCCCGGTTCTGGATGAAGCATTCCGAAAAAAGATTGAATTGGTTCAAAATCTGATCCTTTCGGAAGTGAATGTGAAAAATATAGAGTTCGTAAGTGAAAGCGATGCACAGATCGTCAAGAATCTGAAGCTGAATTTTAAAACATTGGGTAAAAAGTGCGGAAAAGACATGAAAGGAGTGCAGGTATTTGCGGCAGATAACAGACAGATGATTATTGCTTCTATTGAAAAAACGGGTAAATACGATGTGGTAATAGCCGGTGCAACTTATACCCTGAATACGGATGATGTGGAGATCATTCCGGTTGATATTCCCGGTTGGAAAGTGGCAAACAGCGGGCCGCTTACCGTAGCTTTAGATATCACAATCAGCCCTCAATTAAGGGACGAAGGGATAGCCCGGGAAATCGTAAATCGCATCCAGAATCTCAGAAAAGAGAGCAAATTTGAGGTTACTGACAGGATAGAAGTTAAGATGAAAAATCATCCGCAAATTAATTCAGCTATAATTAATAATTTAGATTACATTCGCGCGGAAATTTTAGCAAATAGCTTTGAAATTGTAAATGAGATCAGCGGCAATGGTGTCGAGATTGAAGTGGATGAGGAGATAAAAACGAAGATTACGATCGACCGAATCA
>SCSP01000379.1 GCA_004297845.1 Bacteroidota bacterium
ACACCATCTTGCCTTTTGGTACCCGTACTTCTACATGAAGTTGCTGAGCGCGCCATTTTTCATCTTTAGGTACAGAAAAGCAGGGACTGAATTCCACGATCGAATCGCTTTGTGAAATGCTGTAGATGATGTTGCGGGCCAGATGAAGCGCCTCTTTGCGGTCTTTGCCGTTGGATTCTCCGTAGACAATGATTTCGAAGTTTTCTGTTTCTCCCCGTACGATATCAAGCTCAGGGAATCCAAAATTTATATTTACGCTGTCGGAGGAGAGAACATCGTGGTGATTTACTCTCACCCGCATGTGTTTGCCCCATCTTTTATGTTCGTACCCGAAATCCACATCGCCCTTCACTTTCAGGAAAAGTGTGTCGCATTTTGGATGGGAAAGAGGAAAGATATATTTGCTTGTTTCTGCATGAGAAAACTGGCCGGCTACCTGATTTCCTAAAACGATAGCCAGAAGCAATCCGCAGAGCCACAGCACAACGGCTCCTATTCCGACAAATTTGTTCTTTGTTTTTATGCCAAGCAGCATCTTGATCCCGCCATATACGAGCATGATCACGGGAACACCGATGAACAATAGGATGGTAATACTTGCCAGCCACTCCTGCTGTTGGCTTTCAAGAAGCATGCTGTACCCGTCCCGGATAGAAAAAGTTTCTCCGCCAATATGTACGAAACCGGTTCCTCCAAAGAGAGAGCTTATCATTCCAACCAGTAGGATCATACCCAGAATGGCCAGGAATATGCCAAGTAACTTCAGAAACACACGCAGGAATCCTCCAAGCACCGAACCCAGAAAGTCAAAAAATTTACCTATGAAATCCTTTCCTTTATTAACCGCATGCCCGTTTTTTACTTCTGATCCCCAGTTCTCCACCTTTTTGCCGAAGGTGTGGAGTTCTTCTTCCACTTTTTTTCCGATGTTGGAGAAATTAACATCTTCTCCACGCATCTCCAGTTTCTCTGCCGCAGTTTTTGCTTCAGGAATCACTATCCACAGTACAATATATAAAAGGAAGCCCGTTCCGAAGGCGAAGAATGATATTACCAATGCCAGGCGCAGCCAGAGTGGGTCTATGTTGAAGTAGTTCGCAATTCCGGAACAAACGCCACCGAGTATTTTATTATCAGGATCACGGAACACGCGCCTTCTTTTATTGGTTGAACTGTAGATAGGTTGTTCCCTTTTGGTTTCTTCTCCTTTGATCTGTTCTCCGGCAAAGTCCTCGGGTTTGCCCATTACTTCGATGACCCTGTCAACATCAGCCATCAGGACTACCTGTTTCTTATCACTGACCTTTTCCGAAAGCATTTCCGCAATGCGGTTCTCAATGTCGGACATGATCTCATCCCTGCCTTCCGATTCAGAGAAATATCCTTTTATAGTTGAAAGGTAACTGTGCAACTTACCATAAGCGTCTTCTTCAATGTGAAAGATGATGCCGCTTAGGTTTATGTTTACTGTCTTGTTCATGGTAGTTTTAGGTTAAGGAGTTTTTTTGATTCGTATTTTCGTACAGCTTCGTTTTTCGCTGATTTGATTAGTTGGTTATTTTATTAACCGCCTTTACCAGGTCGTCCCAGGTAGTTTCCAGTTCCTTTAGGAATTGTTTGCCTACAGGAGTGAGCTTGTAATACTTACGGGGTGGGCCTGTGGTGGATTCCTCCCAGCGGTAGCTGAGCAATCCCAGGTTTTTGAGGCGCGTGAGCAGGGGGTAAAGCGTTCCTTCTACGACTACCAGTTTGGCGTCCTTCATCTTCTCGATGATCTCGGTCGGGTACGCATCGCCTTTGGTTAAAATTGAAAGAATGCAAAACTCCAGGATCCCTTTACGCATCTGTGCTTGTGTGTTTTCGCTGTTCATTAGGTTATAGATTGTATTGGGTTTAACATCTTACTTGTTGGTGCAAAGATATATATATAACAATATACCTTGTATAACATAATACTATATATTTCAGATTATTCGTGTAACTTGTTGATAATGAGCAGGAATAATTTTAATCAAAAAGAATAATTTCTATGTATTTTTGGCAAAACATGGATTTAGCACAGAACTTTCAGGACCTTTTTACATTTGAAGCGTTGATCAGTATGCTTACGCTTTCGGTATTGGAGATCGTGCTGGGGATAGACAATATTATTTTCATAGCTATCATAGCCGGAAAACTTCCGGAAAGGAAAGATCAGCGAAAAGCGAGAGTGGTCGGATTATCGCTTGCGCTTCTCATGCGAATTGCATTGTTGTTTAGCATTACCTGGGTGATTGCCCTAAAAGATCCTTTGTTCTATATCAGCGATTTTGGGGCAACAGGCCGCGACCTGATCCTGTTTGCCGGTGGTGTATTTCTCCTCTTTAAGACCACCGTTGAAATTCACGAGAAGATTGAAGGGGCGGGGGAGCAGGAGGTAAATGTTAAAAAACTGGCACTGAATGCAGTGGTTATGCAAATTGTTTTTATTGATATTATTTTCTCTTTTGATTCTATTCTTACAGCAGTTGGCCTCGTTAATAATGTCCTGATCATGGTACTAGCAGTGATCATTGCCATGCTGATCATGCTGGCTTTCTCTGAGCGTGTCAGTGACTTCATCAATAAGCACCCAACGATCAAAATGCTGGCACTTGCCTTCTTATTAATGATAGGAATGATCCTGATCATGGATGCTCTGCACTTTCATGTGCCCAAGCAGTACATATATGTATCCATGGCATTCTCCCTGCTCGTGGAGGGACTGAATATGCGGATGAGGAGCCGAAGGGCAAAGAAGGGGACTCACTTCGACAATTAATTCAGGAACAATTCTAAGAGAAAGAAAATCGCAAACACCACGCCCGCTATTCCGTTGGTTGTGAAGAAGGCAAGATTTACTTTGCTTAGGTCGTTTTCCTTTACAAGAGTATGTTGGTACATAAGGAGGGCAATGAAAATACCTTCTCCAATCCAGTACCAAAGATTAAATCCCGCATAACTTCCAGCGAATAATACGATGGAGGCTGAAATAACATGTAAGAGCCTGGAAAATAGCAATGCGTTCTTTTTTCCCATTAATACCGGAATTGACCTTAAATTCTGAGCGCGGTCAAATTCTTCATCCTGCAAAGCATAGATGATGTCAAACCCGCTTACCCAGAAAAGGACAACAAAAGAGTAGAGGAGAGGCAGTAGCTTGAACTCACTGGTAACTGCCAGGAATGCACCGATGGGTGCCAGCGATAATCCAAGACCAAGTATTAAATGGCAAAGAGGAGTAAATCGTTTTGTGTAGCTGTATCCGAGCACCACAAGAAGCGCAACGGGCGAGAGATAAAAGCAGATGCTGTTGAGGAAGAAGGTGGTGGTGATAAACAGGATGCAGTTTATAATTACAAATATCAGTGCATTCTTTTCCGAAATAATCCCGATAGGTATCTCCCGGATCTTTGTTCTCGCGTTTTCTTTATCATATTTATTATCCGTCCAGCGGTTGAATGCCATGGCTGCGCTGCGGGCGAAGACCATGCAGAGGATGACCATCATAAATAATTCCCAATGGATTTGGCTGTTTACTCCCCTCTCCTCTTGGAGAGGGGCTGGGGGTGAGGTGCCAAGAAAAAACCCTATCACCGCAAACGGCATCGCGAAGATGGTGTGACTGAACTTGATAAGGGAGAGATAATTCTTGATCATGCGGAGTATAAAGGTATAATGTATACGGCAATCAATGTAAAAAAACATTCGGACAATCCTTATACTCTATACCCTATACCTTATACCTTTGCATTATGGAAGAAAAGATCATCAGTCCCTCTAATCCCCGGATCAAGAATGTGCTGAAGCTCAAGGAGAAATCCTCCGAGCGCAAGCAGCAGGACCTGATCGTAGTGGAAGGGTTACGGGAAATACGGATGGCAAAGGAGAATGGATTTGAATTGAAGACACTGTTCGTTTGTGATGATATTGCCGGTAAGAAGAGTAAAGAACTTGTTGCTTCAGCGCACCACTTGGTCCGTATCAGTAAAGATGTTTTTGAAAAAATATCTTACCGCGAAAATTCAGACGGGCTGCTTGCGCTCGTAAAACCGAAACACATTCGGCTTAAAGACCTGAAGCTGTCTGCCACCCCATTACTGATTGTTCTTGAAGCCGTTGAGAAGCCCGGCAACCTGGGAGCGGTTCTCCGTACTGCCGATGCTTGCGGTGCCGATGTTGTAATCATTTGTGATGCAAAGACGGATGTTTTTAATCCCAACGTGATTCGATCTGGCATCGGATGCGTTTTCTCCAAACAAGTGGTTGCTGCAAGCTCAGCAGAAGTGATACAATTCCTGAAGGAGAAAAAGATCAGGGCTTTTGCCGCCTCGTTAACCGCTAAAAGGAATTATACTGAATCTGATCTTACCGTTCCGTCTGCCATTGTACTGGGAACAGAGGCTGACGGGCTTTCAAAGATATGGCTTAGTTCTGCGGATGAGCAGATAAAAATTCCGATGCTGGGCAAAACTGATTCGCTGAATGTTTCCGCAAGCTGCGCGGTGATTGCGTATGAAGCCGTTCGGCAAAGAAAAGATAGATTCTTATTTTCGTAAAATGCAGAGCAAGATATATGGCATAAGGTATAAAGGTATAGGGAGGCGGAAAGGTGCTTTTTCCTGTAACCCTCTATGTCTCCTTGTCTCTATACCTGTATTCCTCTATACCTTTATTCCCCTCCTTGCCCAACAAAAAGCTGTTCAGTACGCAGGAGGTTTTGAATTTAAAGAAGGCATTTATCTTTCTATCCGGGATTTCAGGAACAACGCTCCCATTCCTCCTTCAAAAATAGTTTTCAGTTCAAACAAGAACGATAAAGATTTCCTGAAGTATGTGCTTGACAAAACAACATTCACCTATATAGACAGCAGCGGCAAGGAGCAGCAAATAAAAACCGATGCTGCCTGGGGTTATTCTTCAAACGAAACAGTGTATATAAACCACGGAACGGATTTTAACCGCGTAACTGTTATCGGCAGTGTCTGTCATTTTGTGGCGACCATTCCTATGAAGACGGGTGTTTCCGATCCGTTTTATAACAACCGGAACTTCGGTGATCCGGACCATTTCACCTACGTTTCGGAACAACTGATCATTGATCTGGAGTCAGGGAAAGTTTTGACATTCAATGTAGAAAACATGGAAGCATTGCTGTCGCGGGATGAAGTTTTATACAAAGAATTCACCTCGCTGAAGAAAAAACAAAAGCGGAATTCTATCTTTCTTTACCTCCGTAAGTACAACGAGAAGCATCCTGTTTATTTTCCGGAGTAGGACTATTTTTTCAGGGACCCCAGGTCTTTGAGCAAAAACCGTTTGCCGTTGTAAAAGGCAGTAACAAATGCATCTCCGCATCCCTTGCCGATCGCCTGTTTGAGCAATTTGTCGGCATCATTCAATGTTTTGAAAGATCCCATCGTGAAGCGTGTTATCTGATCCTCGTAATTTTTGGTGCTCACTTTTCCGAGTAAACGAAGCCGGTCGTAATTAAAGTTCTGAGGGCTGCGGTAAGCACCTACCTGCACTTTGAATTCAAGGCCATCGGCATTTATGCTTCCGAAAGCAGTTACAATTTCCGGATAGTTCCCGGCTTTTCCGAAAGGAGCTTCAGGAGTTTTTTCGGAAACTTTTTCCGTTATCGCAGGGGCCGCAGCAGCGGTGTTGCTGCGAATACAGAAATAATTTTCCTTGCACCGGGTTGATGGATGTGTTATGTCATTTATCAATATGGAAACCTCCTGTATGGAGTCTGCCCCCTTACCTTCAAGGAGAAATAAAAGCAGCGTATCATCCGGAAGTGAAGTGAAAGAGAAAGTTTTCCAGGATTTTTGAGTTCCCGGCAGCATGCTGTTTTTAGACTGTTCCACAAAACTCAAAATCAGCTTGTCGTAAAATGGCACATCGTAATTCACTTCTGAATATGAATCAGCGTTGGAATTTACGATGGTCTTTGTCTGTTCTGCATAGCCGAATTTCCGGTAGATTATTTTATAGTCCGCGCCTGCAGGCAGGTTGATGAGGTATTTTCCGGTAGAGGCATTTGCTTTATATATACCAACATTTTCGTTGTTGTTTGCCAGCACTACTTCAATGTCGGCACCGGATGGCAGGTTGTTTGTGCTGACATTTCCTTTCACCAATACCAGTGCCGGTTTCCAGCCGGGTAGTCCGGGACCAACGATATAAATATCCTGCTGACCGAAGCCGCCGGCTTTTTCGGAGGAGTAATATCCCCGTTGTCCATCGGCAGACAATACATAATAAATATCGTCTCCGGGTGTGTTAACAGGGTAGCCCATATTCTCCGGATTTGTCCATGCAGTATCAAGACGAAAGGATTTAAAAATATCGTAGCCTCCCATGCCGTTATGTCCTTTAGAACTGAATATAAGCGTTGTTCCATCCGGGTGAATAAATGGCGCATCATCATCAAAAGCAGTATTGATTTGCGATCCCAGGTTTTTAATATTTCTCCAGGAACCATCGTGCTGCAATGTTGCTTTGTACAGATCACGCCCGCCATAGCCTCCCGGCCTTTCGCTGGAGAAGTAAAGTGTTTTTTCATTTGCCGAGATCGAACAACTGCCTTCCCATGAATTACTGTTTACTTCACCGCGCAGGTGTTCCGGAACACTCCAATTGCTTCCATCGAGTGAACTCATATATATATCCCCGTTATCATTCCCGCTATTTTTGAAAACCAACAGTTTCTGTCCGTCACCCGAAAGCGCAATACAGGCATCATGATCAATGCTGTTTATGTTTTTCCCTGCGGTAAATGGTTCCATCCACTCGCCACCTGCTTTGGCTGACATGAAGACATCCTCTGTGTACTGGTCATCCGGGTCATTAATGTCGAACGGCTGGATCCCGCCCGTGGATTTTTCTCCCCGATAGGTGAAGATCAGCACGGATTCATCGGAAGAAATCACAGGAACATATTCTGACGCTTTTGAGTTTATCGACTCACCCATATTAGTGATCTTGACATCAATCGGATGCGCTACAAGATTTTTTCCGTTATTACAGTTCTGGATGAACTGTGTTGCGTCCGCTTTTAATGCAGTCGAAGATTCTTTCCTGATCAGGTAGGAAGCGAATCGCACAACAGCATCGTCAAATTTATAGTTGAGCATATACGCCCTACCGAGATAAAACTCTATGTCCGCTGCTTTTTTATTTTCTTCAGCCACCTGCATTAGAAGATCAAGCGCTTTTTCGTGCTGGTCGGTCTTGTAAAGGCAGCAAATTCCCAGTCTGTATTTATAAAACCCTTGCTTCTTTTTGTCGGTATGATTTTCAAATACATATTGATACAGGGGAAGCGCCAGCAGGTATGCCTTTGCGTCAAAATACAGGTTGGCTTTTGAAAGCGAGTCCGAGAAAGCGTCTTTAACAGGTGTGAAATGGCCGCCGGTTGTCCGAATGGACTTAGGAGAAGCGTTAAGCCTGGAAAAGCATAAAAGACCTGTC
>SCSP01000380.1 GCA_004297845.1 Bacteroidota bacterium
CCGATGCAAAATGCGTACCAGTCCGCTTTCGGAACAGGGTCATACAAAATGTTTGTTACCAAGATCAATGCAACCGGCTCGGCTCTGATTTTCTCCACCTATCTGGGCGGTTCCGGAGAGGAGGATATCGGAACAGGCATCGCCACCGATACGGCCGGAGCCGTGTATGTAACCGGCTGCACCGGTTCGTCCAATTTTCCTGTTACTCCTGGCGCCTTTCAGACCGCCTTTGGCGGAGGCAACATAATGAACGGTATCTGGCAGGCATCGGATGCTTTTGTAACCAAATTCAACTCCAGCGGCACCCTGGTGTATTCCACTTTTCTGGGCGGCAGCGGTGATGAAAATGAATATTACGACACTTTCAACGGTGATGTTGCGCTGGCCATCCACGGATGGGGAAAGATTGCGGTGAACCGTGCCGGTGAGGCGCACCTTGTAGGGCACACGCAATCGCCCAACTTTCCTCTTACAGCGGGAGCTTTTCAAACTACGGGCACCAGCGGTGGCACCTATAACAACTACGATTTTTTCTTTACTGTGCTTAATGCTGCCGGGTCCAATCTGGTCTATTCCACATACGTGGGAGGATCTACCATTGCTCCGGGCGGCAATTCGGCAAGAGAGTACGTTGGCAATATTGCATTAATTGAAAATACTTGCGCAGGCGCCACTACGGTTATAGGAGCAGGCACTTCTCATTCGGATGGCTTTCCCACTACCGCAGGAGTATTTCAGCCAGCTAAGTTAAACAGCTATGCCGACCAGCCGGTGATATTCAGATTTTCGCTTGGGGCGGGTACATTTCTTACCGCGAGCGTAACCGCAACCCCTGCGACCTGCGGAAACAGTGATGGCAGCGCAACAGTAACTGCCAGCGGAGGAACTCCGGGTTATACTTATTCATGGATCCCAAGTGGCGGAAGTTCTTCAACCGCTACCGGCCTTTCTGCCGGTAATTACACCTGTATTGTTACGGACGGCAACGGATGTTCACAGGCGCAAATAATCACAATCAATAACAGCAACGGGCCAACTGTTACCACTGCCACCACCCCTCAAACCTGTGTACAGGGAGGAACTGCAACGGCAAATGCTTCAGGGGGAACTTTGCCTTATACCTATCAATGGTGCAACGGGCAAACCACTTCTGCTGCAAGTAATCTTTCTGCCGGAACCTGCACCGTAACAGTTACCGATGCTGGCGGATGTTCTGTTACAAGTACAGTAACCATTACTTCCAGCGTAAGTACTCCTTCAACGGCAGTAACATCCACTCCTGCTGCCTGCGGAAACAATAACGGGACTTCAACTGTTACAGCCTCAGGGGGCAACGGCAGTTACACCTACGGATGGAGCACGAGCCCTGTTCAAACCACCGCAACTGCCACGGGGCTTGCGGGAGGTACATACACCATTACGGTAACAGATGCCAATGGATGCACTAAAACCGCAACCGTTTCAATAACTCAAACAGGCGGGCCAACCGTTACCACATCCACCACCCCTCAAACCTGCACGGCAGGAGGAACGGCAACAGCAAATCCTTCCGGAGGGACTTCGCCTTACACCTATCAGTGGTGCAATGGACAAACCGGTTCAACGGCAAGCAATCTGAGTGCCGGAAGCTGCACTGTGACAGTAATCGATGCAGGCGGATGTTCTACTACCAGTACAGTTGTCATCACCTCCAGCGGAAGCATTCCTACAGCCACCGTGACCTCCACTCCTGCTTCCTGCGGAAATAATAACGGGACTGCCACTGCCAATGTGAGCGGGGGAACATCGCCTTATACTTATTCATGGAATCCAACAGGGCAGACTTCTTCCGCTGCAACAGGGCTTGCAGCAGGAGTTTATACGGTTACAGTTACAGACGCAATCGGATGCAGCGCCATTCAAACTATTTCCGTAACTTCTAACAGCACATTAAATGCAACTATTACTTCCACTCAAACAGGATGTACTGTCAATAATGGAACTGCCACAGCCAGCGTATCTGGCGGAACAAGCCCGTACACTTATCTGTGGAATCCGTCCGGACAAACCGCTTCAACAGCAACGGGACTTGGAGCGGGAAATTATTCTGTAACAATGACCGATGCCAATGGCTGCACTCAAACGCAAACAGCAGTAATAACTTCTGTTCCGGGCCCTGCTGCGGCTGTGAGCGCGGCTTCAACCAATATTACCATTGGAAATAATACATCCCTTACGGCCACCGGGGGCGGAACTTATTCCTGGTCGCCTGCAGCGGGATTGAGCTGCGCCACTTGTGCGAATCCGGTTGCCACTCCATCGCAAACAACAACCTATTGTGTAGTTGTTACCGATGGCAACGGCTGTACGGATAATGCCTGCCTTACCATCAACATTGATATACCCTGCGGAGACATTTTTGTCCCCAACGCCTTTTCTCCGAACAATGACGGAGAAAACGAACTGGAATGTGTATTGGGCAGTTGCATAGAAACGCTGAAATTTTCTATCTTTGACCGATGGGGAGAAAAAGTGTTTGAAACTACCGACCCAAAAATCTGCTGGGATGGAACCTATAAGGGTAAGTTGCTGAACACGGCTGCGTTTGTGTATTATCTGAAAGGAGTGCTTACCAGCGGAGAAAAAATAAACAGGAAAGGAAATATCAGTTTAATCAGATAAATAAAAAACAACATGAAAAAACAAATCATCATCACAGTAATTGCATTTATTGCCAACTGCTTACTCGCCAACTGTTTTTCCCAAGACATCCATTTTTCTCAATACTGGATGACACCCCTTTTGCTCAACCCCGCCCAGGCAGGATCCGAGCATGACATGAGAGGCATTATCAATTACAAAAACCAATGGAACAGCGTGGCTGAGCCCTACAGTACGGCCAATCTTTCGTGGGATATGAAATTGGGCGCTAAGAAATCCAAGAAGGGGTTCTCTGCAGCCGGTGTGAATATTTTTCATGATAAGGCGGGTGATGCTCAGATGAAAACCCTGCAAGGCAATCTTGCATACGCCTACCATGTCTATCTCAACCAGCAAAGCACGCTTGGCGCTGCGTTGTATGGCGGATTTGCTCAGCGCAGCATCAACTACGCTGGCCTTCAATGGATGAACCAGTATGATGGCGCTTCGTATAATTCCGCCTTACCATCGGGCGAACCAACCGGTTCAACAAGTATGTCCTATCTTGATTTAGGGAGCGGAGTTCATTATGAATACGGTAAGGAAGGAAACACCAATCTTGACTTGAGCGCAGGATTTTCTCTCTTCCATATTAATCAGCCTAAGTATTCCTTTTACGGAACCAATGAGAAACTGTACATGAAGGAAACCGGCTATGTGCATGCGGTGATTGGCAGCAAGAACAGCAAACTTGCCTTTTGGCCCGGCTTGGTTTACACGCAGCAGGGCAAGAACAGCGAGTTGCTTTTAGGAAGTTTGTTCCGCTATACGTTGAAAGAAGATTCGAAATTCACGGGCTATGTAAAGGGATCTTCCTTTTCGCTTGGCGCGTACTACCGCAATAAGGATGCGCTGATTGCCGCCATGTTGTTTCAGTTCGGGCAGTATTCTCTTGGCCTAAGCTACGATGTGAATGTATCGGGATTAAAGACTGCCAGTAACGGTAAAGGCGGTTTTGAAATTTCGCTGCGGTTTGTAAATCCTAACCCCTTCTTGTTTAAAAGCGCTGCCCGTTTTAATTAGGTACTATCTTTTTACATAAACATGCAATTATCTGTAAGATTACATCTTCTCCTGATTTTAATTACAGGTGCGGCATTTTCCCAGGCTGTTAAAAAAAGCAGCAATGACCCTGTCAAGGTTACAATTAAAAATGTTGGAAAGGAAATCAATTCCGCTTTTTCGGATTTTGCCCCGGTCATTTCAGCGGATGGCGCCACGATGATTCTCACTTCGCGCAGGCCTGTTACTGAAAAGGAGATAAAGAAAAACAAGGAAGGGATGGAGCGGGTATTTATTTCGCATTATGATGAGAAAAAGAAAAAATGGAGTGTCGCGGCCTTGCTGCCCGAAACCATTAATCTTCCCGGCAGGCATAATTCGGCCATAGCGCTTTCCAATGACGGGCAAAAAATGTTATTATACAGGGATGATGAAAACGGCAACGGAGATATTTGGGAATCGAATCTGGAAGGAGAGAACTGGACCGCTCCCGAGAAGCTGCCGGCTCCGGTTAACAGCGATGACCACGAATCATCCGGCAGCCTTTCGCCCGATGGAAGAACCATTTATTTTGTAAGCGCCCGCAAGGGGGGAAAGGGTGGAAGGGATATATGGCTTTGCCGCCAGGATGATAGCGGGCAATGGAGCGAGGTTGAAAATCTCGGCAGCATAATTAACACCAGTATGGATGAAGAAAGCGTATTCATTCATCCCGATGGAAAAACGCTTTACTTCAGTTCAAAAGGGCATAAGAGCATAGGTGGTTATGATATATTTAAAACTGTTCTTGAAGACGGAAACTGGAGCGTACCGGTCAATCTTGGCGCTCCGGTAAATACTCCGGATGATGATGTGTGCTTTGTGGTGGCAGCCGATGGAATAACCGGCTATTACTCATCCGCAAAAGCGGGTGGTTTGGGAGAAAAGGATATTTATAAAGTGTTCCCTGTTACAGTTAGTAAAGAAAAGGGACCCAAACTGACCTTGTTTAAGGGAGTGGTAATTGACAAGGATTCTTTCACTCCGCTTGAATCCGAGATTGAAATAAGCGATAATGAGAAGAATGTAGTGGTTTCAAAAATAAAATCCAACAGCGCGACAGGTAAATTTCTCATTTCGCTGCCTTCGGGCAAAAATTACGGCATTAACGTAAAGAAGGATGGTTATCTCTTTTATTCCGACAACCTGACCATTCCCGATACCTCTGCTTACAAGGAGATCATTAAAACCGTTCCGCTTGAAAAATTAAATGTGGGAAGCAAAATCGTACTCAGAAATATTTTCTATGATTTTGATAAAGCCACCCTCCGTCAGGAATCAATTTCAGAAATCGAACGGCTGGTTCTTTTGCTGAACAGAAATCCTACTATGAAAATAGAATTGTCGAGCCATACGGACAGCAAGGGAAGCGATGAGTATAATGTAAAATTATCACAAGCCCGTGCACAATCCGTAGTGGATTATCTTATCAGTAAAAATATCAGCAAAGCCCGCCTGGTGGCAAGGGGCTATGGTGAGTCGCAGTCCATCGCCACAGAGGATACAGAAGAAGGCAGGCAAATGAACCGCAGGACGGAGTTCAAGATACTTGAAAAATAATTCTGTCGGAAACAATCCGGATAAACATTACTTTTTTTTCTACATTTGGACTGTCTGGTAATTCGCGCGGCAACAAAGTTATACCATGACAAAACCATGCATATACGTTACGGATTCTTCTTCTTCTTCTTCTTCTTCTTCTTCTTCTTCTTTCCTTTGCACTGGAAAGGGCTGTATGCTCAACCGCCTCTTCAGTGGGCGTTTAATATTGGAGGAACGGGAAACGATTGGGGACAAAGCATTGCCGTAGATGGTTCTGGAAATGTATATATAACGGGAATTTTTCCTAACACAGCCGACTTTGACCCCGGGGCCGGCACAGTCAATCTGAATCCTGTAACACCGGGATTTGCCACTATCTACGTAGCTAAATACAATTCCTCTGGCGCTTATCAGTGGGCTTTCGGGATTGGCAGTACGGGAAACGACTGGGGAGAGGACATTGCTGTGGACGGTTCAGGAAATGTGTATGTAACCGGCTATTTTGAAGGCACGGCAGACTTTGATCCCGGTGCAGGCGCAGCCAATCTTACCTCAGCAGGAAGCGCTGACATTTTTGTAGCCAAATACAATACTGCGGGTGTTTATCAATGGGCTTTCAATGTTGGAGGAGGGAACAGTGATTATGGAAAGAGTATTGCCGTAGATGGTTCAGGAAATGTGTATATAACAGGGGAGTTTGTATGGACAGCCGATTTCAATCCGGGTGCGGGTACAGCCAATCTTACTTCCGCAGGAGGCACAGATATCTACGTAGCCAAATATAATTCTTCCGGGACCTATCAATGGGCCTTCAACGCAGGCAGTACGAATTTTGAATCGGGATATGACATTGCGTTGGATGGTTCCGGAAATGTATATATAACGGGATATTTTTTTATAAATACAGTTGACTTTGATCCCGGAGCAGGCACGGCAAATCTTACCCCCGTTGGAGCCGAAGATATTTTTGTAGCCAAATACAATACTTCAGGCGCTTATCAATGGGCTTTTAATATTGGAGACGCAAGCAGCGATTTTGGAGATGGTATTGCCGTGGATGGTTCAGGAAATGTATATTTAACCGGATTTTTTTCAGGCACAGCCGATTTTGACCCCGGAGCCGGAACAGTTAATCTGAGTACCGGAGGAACGTATAACCTCTACGTAGCCAAGTACAATACCTCAGGCGCTTACCAGTGGGCTTTCAATGTTATTGGCGGAACTACCGAGGGATTCGACATTGCTCTGGACAGCTGCGAAAATGTGTACGTTACAGGAGAGCTTGTATTCACTGCTGACTTTGATCCCGGACCGGGCACCGCCAATGTTACTTATGTGGGAGCAGGATGGTATACAGACGCTTTTGTAGCCAAATACAATTCCTCGGGAGCCTATCAATGGGCTTTTAATGTGGGAAGTACCGGAGATGAGTATGGACATGGCATTGCCACAGATGCGTCAAATGTATATGTAACAGGGCGTTTACAGAATACTGCCGATTTTGATCCGGGAGTCGGCACGACCAACCTTACTTCTGCAGGGGCGTTGGATGTTTTTGTTGCCAAGTATGGAAAATGTTCCATCATTTCTCCTGCGGTAACCATAACCAAAATCAATCCGTCCTGCAATGGCGGAAATAACGGTTCCGCCACAGCAACTGTCGGAGGTGGGAGTTCTCCTTATACTTATCAATGGTCGCCAAGCGGAGGAAGCACGAACGCTGCCACTGGGCTGAGTGCGGGAACTTATACAGTATTTGTAACCGATGCCTGTGGCTGTAGTCAGTCGCAAACAGTTGCCATCACGCAACCCTCCGCGCTTACTGCCAGCGTTACGTCTGTTGCTGCATCCTGCGGAAATAATGACGGGGCAGCAACAGTTTCGGCAACGGGAGGCAGCGGTAATTATATTTATGTGTGGAATCCATCAGGGCAAACAACTTCAACGGCAACAGGATTGAGTGCAGGAAATTATACCGTAATGATTACCGATGCTAATGGTTGCACGCAAATAACCCCCGCGCTTGTTACAACCACAGGAGGCATTACGGTTACCATGTCACAGACAAATCCTTTATGCAATGGCGGAAGCAACGGATATGCTACTGCGACTCCAGGAGGAGGGTCCTCGCCTTTCACTTATTCATGGAGTGCAACTCCCGCGCAAACCGCGCAAACCGCCACCTCTCTTTCTTCGGGAACATACACCGTTACAATTACCGATGCTTCCGGTTGCACAGGAACGCAGACAGTTGCGCTCACACAGCCATCTGCGATTACAGTTTCTGCCACCGCCACCGGAACAAATTGCGGAACTGCCACCGGAACAGCATCTGCATCCGCGAGCGGAGGAACAGGTTCTTTCACCTATGCGTGGAATCCATCCGGACAAACCACACAAATCGCCACTGGTCTGGGCGCAGGAACATACATGGTTACTGTTTCTGATTTAAACGGCTGCACACAGACTGCAAGTATAACAGTCGTAAACACAAACGGGCCAGCCGCGGCAACTGCTGTTGCAAACACTGTTTCGTGCAACGGAGGGAATAATGGTTCAGCATCTGTAACTGCAACAGGAGGCGCTTCCCCATATACATATAGCTGGACAAACGGACAAACCACTTCATCAGCAACCGGACTAAGCGCTGGAAATTATACGGTGACGGTTACGGATAACAACGGATGCAGCAACACGCAAACGGTAATTCTCAATCAGCCATCCCTGCTTACTGCCGCTGCCACTGCCACTGCCGCTGCCTGCGGACAAAGCGATGGAACAGCGGCAGTCGCAGCAACAGGAGGCAGCGGCAGTTATACCTATTCATGGAATCCATCAGGGCAAACAACTTCAACAGCAACTGGATTAAGCGCTGGCAATTATTCTGTAATGATTACCGATGCGAACGGATGTTCAGGAATATCCGCTGCCGCAATTACAAATTCCAACGGGCCCACAGCAGTTGCAGGAACAAGCACAACCATTGCTTCGGGAAACACTGCGAACCTTACCGCATCAGGAGGAGTAACCTATTCCTGGTCGCCTTCAACGGGATTAAGTTGCACCACTTGTGCCAATCCTACCGTCACCCCCCTTTGGGGGGCAGGGGGGCTTACTTATTGCGTGTTTGTTACGGATGCAGGCGGATGTTCCGATTCTGCCTGCATAACAGTTTACGTGGAACTGCCCTGCGGAAATTTTTATATTCCCAACGCTTTTTCTCCCAACGGGGATGGTGAGAACGATATTTTCTATGTGAGAGGGAATTGTATAAAAGAACTGACTTTCATTATTTACAACCGCTGGGGAGAAAAGGT
>SCSP01000381.1 GCA_004297845.1 Bacteroidota bacterium
CTTGTTACAACGGCCTTTTTCCTGGCCTATTTTTTCTTGGCGCTGCCTTCTTCATGGATACTCAGAAATACCGGAATGAAAAGAGGAATGGCGCTCGGACTGGTCATCATGGCGATTGGTACGTTTATATTTGGAACCTTTGCTACACAGAGAAATTATTCTGTTTCACTGATAGGCCTTTTCATTATTGCTTCAGGCTTATCGTTGCTGCAAACGGCTGCTAATCCCTATATCAGTATTCTGGGTCCCATAGAAAGTGCAGCCCAGCGTATCAGTGTGATGGGTATTTGCAATAAAGTGGGAGGATTCATCAGTCCATTTGTGCTGAGTGCGTTTGCGCTTCGGGGTATTGATAAGTTCGAGGAAAATATAAAACAGGCTGCCGATGATGTTACCCGCGAATCTTTGCTGAATGAATTTGCTTCCAAGATATATCTCCCCTATATGATTATGGCTGTCATATTGATCCTGCTTGCTTTTTTGATCATCCGCTCCAGGCTCCCTGAGATCAATGCTTCGGAAGTGAACGAATCCCCTGCCGATAGCGAACTGTCTAAGAACAGGACCAGTATTTTCCAGTTTCCATACGTACTGCTCGGCTCCCTTTGTATTTTTGTTTACGTAGGAGCGGAAGTGATGGCAGGCGATGCAATAGGCGTATACGGAAAAGGGTTTGGTATTCCGACCGATGAAGCAAAATATTTTACATCGTTTACGTTAGGCGCTATGCTTGTTGGATATGTATTGGGATTGATCACTGTACCCAAATTCATTTCCCAGCAGACGGCTTTGAACATTTCTGCTGTTTTGGGAATTTTATTTACGATTGCTGCATTTTTTACCAAGGGATACCTATCCGTTATGTTCGTTGCTGCTTTGGGACTTGCCAATGCAATGATGTGGCCTGCCATTTTTCCTTTGGCCATCAGCGGCCTTGGCAGGTTTACGCAAACAGGGTCCGCATTATTGATCATGGGAATTGTTGGAGGAGCCATTATCCCCAAAGTTTTTGCAGGCATGAAAGAGGAGTATGATTTTCAACTGGTATTTGCGGCTCTCATGATTCCCTGCTACCTCTATATTTTATTCTTCAGTATCAAAGGGTATAAAATCTCAAAATGGTGATCGTATGAAACTATTTGTCAAAAACATTCATCCCGATGTAAACGAGCTTGAGCTTGAAGGAATATTCGCAGTTTATGGTGAAATTATCTCTGCCAAAATTGTATATGACCGTGCCGACTGGTCTTCAAAGGGATTCGGTTTTGTAGCGTTCGCTAAAAAGCCTGACGCGTTAAAAGCGATCGAAGCAATGAACAATAAAGAGCACAGGGGCAAGCCTCTTATTGTGGTTGAAGCGGTTGAAAAAAAGAGCAGGTTCGATAAGTGCTGAAATAGTAAAAAAATACTACTTTTGGTGCGCTTTAATTCAATTTTAAAAACCCTAAAGATGAAGAAACACCTTTTATACCTCATCCCCCTACGTTTTATATCAGTATGTCTTGTCATTTCGTCCTGCGGTGGCGGTGCTGAGGAAGAAAATGCAGAAAAGAAAATGGACACCATGATTGACTCATCCAATGTTACCATTGGGGTTGGCGGTAAGGTGTTTATCATTCCTTCTCCCATTCAGACTGCCATCCTCATCCAAAAAAGCGGTGCACAGTATGATAAGGTCATGCTTAACAGTCCCGACAAGGTGAACTCCTACTCAACTAGATTTCAAAAATGTCTTAACCTGGGAATTTACGGAGCGGATCTTGGTTACACCACTCTTTATGATCAATCTCAGGATGCTTTGATGTATTTTAAAGCTACTAATACGCTTGCAAATGATCTTGGCCTTTCAAATGCGTTTGATAAAAGTTTGATAGAACGTTTCCAGAAAAATATTGGCAAAAAGGATTCAATTCTTGTTCTTGTTTCTTCTGCCTACCGTGCCAGCAACGATTTTTTGAAAAACAATGAACGCAACGAAGAGGCTGCGCTGATTGTTGCAGGAGGATGGATAGAAACATTGCAATTTGCCATCAACATCATGAGGTCCAAAAGCAACGAAGATGTGAAGCGCAGAATCGCGGAGCAAAAAAGTACGCTGAACAATCTTATCGCCCTGATCTCTACGTACCAGGGCAAGGAAGAATATGCGGAACTTCTTGTAAAGCTTAACGACCTGAAATCAGAGTATGATAAAGTGGAATATAAATATATCTATTCTCAGCCTGTAACGGACGAAGTGAATAAAAGCACTACCATCACTTCTAAATCAGAGATTACGATATCACCTGAGAATATCCAGATCATCGGGGATAAGATTTCTGCCATCAGGAGTTTAATAATAGCTTAAAACACCCCTCTCCCTTCTCTTCTGCCTTGGAGAGAGAGAGAAAAGATAAATACAATTAGGAAGGTAACTATATTAAATACAAAACTCAAAATGAGAAAAAATTTAATTCTTGTAACGTATTCTTTGCTCTTATCAATTTTTCCTTCCCTTTGGGAAGAGTCGGGAATGGGCCTTCATGCCCAGTGCGATACCATCGCTTCTGTTTGCGCCAAACACATTATTGCTCCCTATATTTCTGACGGGCAACAATACAGGGCGCTTCTCTTGACGGACCAAACCGCTGAATTTCACGCAACCTTTTACGGAGGCGGAACGTATCGTATAGCCGCCTGTACAGGTTTAAAAGACGACAATCTTGTTTTTTCGGTTTTTGACGAGCAGAGAAATCTTCTTTTTTCAAACAAGGAATTTAGAAATTCTCCTTATTGGGATTTTAAAGTAAGCTCTACCATGGAGGTGATCCTTGAGGCTACCCTGGGCGGAGCTCAATCCGGTTGTGCTGTTGTGCTAATAGGCTTTAAACAATAGGAAGCCCCTGCCCTAAAGGGAGTAGTACAAAAGTCCCTTTAGGGATTTAGGGCAGAAAATCTATGAGTGAACGGATACTAAAAGCGCTAATGCAAATGTTTGCCATCATCGCAAAGGTGGATGGCATCAACAGTACGGGCAGGCTCATTGTACAGTCTTTCCTGAAACAGCAGTTGAACCAGGAGATGGTTGAACAGTACCTCAAGATATTTGACGTATATCTTGAAGAATATCACAAAGTTTCTAAGCGTAAAGAAGGAGCTGAAAAAAGAACCTCATTGGGATCTGTTAAGATTCTCAAGATATGCACTCAGATAAATACTGAACTTGCACAGAAGCAAAAGGTGGTTGTGCTGGTGCGCCTTCTGGAATTCATTTATTCGAATAATGAAATATCCCCTCAGGAGCTTGAGTTTGTTACAAGATCGGAAGAGC
>SCSP01000382.1 GCA_004297845.1 Bacteroidota bacterium
TAATTAAAAAGTTACAAGTTGCAGGTTGCCAGTTACAGACCGGAGCAGCCGAAAAAACGTATGACGAGTTAAATGAAAAAGAGAAAAGTGATGTGCTGATGAATTATCGCCTTGCTTATTTAAGCGAAGCCTGGGTGAACTGGTGTCCGCAGATGGGAACGGTGCTGGCGAATGAAGAAGTGAAGGACGGAGTTTCTGAGCGCGGTGGTTATCCGGTGGAAAGAAAATTAATGCCTCAATGGAGTTTGAGAATCATGGCTTATGCGAATAGATTGTTGAATGATCTGGATAATATTGAGTGGAGCGAATCCATCAAAGAAGCACAACGTAATTGGATAGGAAAGAGCGAAGGATCCAGTTTGCGGTTTGGGGTTTCGGGTATGGAGTTTTCCATTGAAGTATTTACAACAAGGCCTGATACAATTTTCGGAGTCACATTTTTAACTCTGGCTCCCGAAAGCGAACTCGTACCTCAATTCACCACGTCTGAAAATAAAAAAGCAGTTGATGAATATGTGCACTATGCAAAAAATCGCAGCGAACGCGAACGACAATCTGATGTAAAAAAAGTTACCGGACAATTCACAGGCGCGTACGCCATTCATCCTTTCACAGGAGAAAAATTACCAATCTGGATTGGAGATTATGTTTTGGCAGGATACGGAACAGGCGCAGTGATGGGCGTTCCTGCTCACGATATGCGTGATTTTTCTTTTGCAAAACATTTTGGTTTGCAAATTAAAAAAGTAATTCAACCTAATTCCCCTTCTCCTTTGGAGAAGGGGCAAGGGGATGAGGCTGGCTGTTTTGATGGTAAAGAAGGCAAGTGCATCAATTCCGATTTTCTGAACGGACTGGAAGTAAAAGACGCACTCAAGAAAATAATTTCCGAAATAGAAAAACGAGGACTTGGAAAAGGAAAAACGCAATTCCGCCTGCGCGATGCAATTTTTGGCAGGCAGCGTTATTGGGGCGAACCGATTCCGATTTATTACGAAAACGGAATTCCAAAAGCAGTTGAAGAAAAGCATTTGCCTCTTGAACTTCCGCAAATAGATAAATATCTTCCAACCGAAAACGGTGAACCACCTCTTGCCCGTGCTAAAAATTGGTGTTATCGCCCCGATGTAGGTATTTGCTCCCCCTCTCTTGTGGAGAGGGGGCTGGGGGGAGAGGTCGAACTCACCACCATGCCCGGCTGGGCAGGCAGCTCATGGTATTATTTGCGCTACATGGATCCTCACAACAAAAATGAATTTGCAGGCAAGGATGCAATGAATTACTGGAAAGATGTTGATCTCTATATTGGCGGAGCCGAACACGCCACAGGGCATTTGCTTTACGTGCGCTTCTGGGCTAAACTCCTCTACGACCTGGGATTAATTCCTGTTGTTGAACCTGCAAAAAAGTTGATCAATCAGGGGATGATACAGGGAGTTTCTTCGATAGCTTATTGTTTTATTCGTGCATCCGGTGGAGATTCATATCCAACTAATTTATTGCCTAGAGTATTCCTTTCAAAAGGAATTGCGAAAAGGTTTTCTAATAATACTCCTTCAGCAGCGGATATTGGGTTGGTGGATGCGGTGCGAAAAAAAATCAATTTACAAATTCAGAAAACTCATCCAAATTCAACCATAACTCTAGATTTAATTATTCCTATTCATGTCGATATAAATCTTGTTAAAGAAGAAGTTATGCCTGTTGGGGAATTTAAAAAACTGAATGAGGAATACGGTAATGCCGAGTATATTTTAGAGGAGGATAAATTTTATTGTGAAAGTATTGTTGAGAAGATGTCTAAGTCAAAACTAAATGTCGTAACTCCAGATGACATCTGCACAAACTTCGGAGCAGATACTTTACGTCTCTACGAAATGTTCCTCGGTCCCCTGGAGCAGAGTAAACCCTGGAGTACTGCAGGCATTACCGGTGTATCGGGTTTTCTGAATAAGTTCTGGAGATTATTTCATGTCGAAACTAAAATTTCAAATATCGAACTCAGGGAGGAATTTAAGGTTTCGGAGGAGGAACCCACAAAACCTGAATTAAAAATTCTTCACAAAACCATCAAAAAGATACAGCAGGATATTGAAAATTATTCATTCAATACATCAGTAAGTTCATTTATGATAGCTACTAATGACCTTCAGGGCTTAAAATGCAACAAACGGGCAATACTTGAACCGCTCGTAATTTTGCTTTCTCCCTTTGCCCCGCATATTGCGGAGGAATTATGGGGAGAAGGGAAGTTAGGACATAAAGACAGTATTACCTATGCCACTTTTCCTGTGTACAACGAGGCTTTCACAGCAGATGATTCCTTTGCATATCCCATTTCTTTCAACGGAAAAATGCGTTTTAATCTGGAACTTTCCCTCAGTTTAAGCCCTGCCGAGATCGAGAAAGAGGTGCTTGCCAATCCGCAGTCAATAAAGTTCCTGGAGGGAAAACAACCCCAAAAAGTGATTGTTGTGCCTAAAAGAATTGTCAATATTGTTGTATAATGCACTTGGCATACAATTTGTGAGCATTACAGTGATGAAAAGCTCATTTTTAAAATGGATTTTTTTAGTTGTTGTTTCTCTCGTTTTAGGAGGGGCAAGAGAGGGTATTACGCCCATTCAGTTACTTCGACCGGAAGCAAATTCCACGGAACTCCGAATACAAAAAAATGAAGCATTCAAGAGAGGAGAAAAACTCACCTACCGTATGCACTATGGTTTCATCAATGCCGGAGAAGTGGTGATGCATGTGTTGGAGGAGAACAAATTGATAGGAGGACGCAGCACTTTACATATTGTCGGCATCGGAGAAACCAACAGTTCTTTTGACCTCTTTTATAAGGTGCGCGACCGTTACGAATCCTACGTTGATGAAAAAGCAATTGTGCCCTGGCTGTTCATCCGCAGAGTGCAGGAGGGGGGATACAAAAAAAGCGAGAACCTGATTTTTAATAATTTCAAAAAAACGGTTGACAACAATGGTCAACTATTTGACGTTCCGGAAAATGTGCAGGAAATGACCTCCGCCTTTTACTACGCCCGCACCATCGATTTCACAAACGCAAAAGAGGGTGATATTTTTGAGTTTCCCTGTTTTGTTGATGATGAGGTGTGGCCCCTGAAAATTAAATACATCGGCAAAGAGACGATCAAGGCGGATATTGGAAAGATACGCTGCATCAAATTCTGCCCGGTAGTTCAGAAAGGCAGGATATTTAAAAAGGAAGAGGACATGATCGCCTGGATATCGGATGATAAGAACAGGATACCTGTGCGTGCAGAAGCAAAAGTACTGGTGGGCGCCATTAAAATGGACCTCACTGCCTATTCCGGCCTTGCCAATCCCCTGGCTTTAGTGCAGAAGAAATAATATTTCGGTTGCTCTTCAGGGTTGTTTAAAAATCAATCTCCATCACCGTGAGTATCTTCATGCCATGGAAAGGCGGTGCTGTACCCCGGAATTTCCCAGAAGAACTTGCCGCGTTTCTTGTCGTAGTTGCCAATCTCATTCATGGTATCGCAGTCATATAATCTGCCGTTTACCATTGTGTAATGTACGCTTTCTGAGTTCTGAATATTGTCCAGTGGATTTTTGTCAAGGATAATGAGGTCGGCCAACTTGCCCTTTTCCAAAGATCCTATTTCTTTATCCATTCCCAGGTAAACCGCCCCGTTAATGGTTGCACATTGCAAGGCTTGCATGTTTGTAATGCCTCCTTGCTGCAGCATCCATAATTCCCAATGTGCGCCAAGGCCTTGCACCTGTCCGTGTGCACCTAAATTAACTTTCACGCCCGCATCGGTCAGTTTTTTGCAGGATTGAGAAGTGAGGATGTGTCCGTTGTTGTATTCTTCATCAGGTATCATGACGCGGTGTCGTGATCGGGAGTCTATCACAGAACGCGGAGTGAATTTGAGCAGGCGCTCTTTTTCCCACACGTTTGTTTTTTGATACCAGTAATTTTCACCGCTGATGGAACCATAATTTACAATGAGGGTAGGGGTGTACTGGGTTTTGCCGGCACCCCAAAGTTTTATCACATCATTATATAAAGGATAAACAGGCAGGTTATGCTCCACCCCTGTGTGTCCATCCAGAATATGTGTCAGGTTGTAAAAAAAAGTAGAGCCCCCTTCCGGAACCACCATAATTCCCAGTTCTCTTGCTGCTTCTATCACCTGCTGTCGTTGTTCCCTGCGGGGTTGGTTGTAGCTTTTTACGGAGAACGCTCCAAAGACTTTGGTGCGGCTTATGGCAGATTTTGCATCAGCTAAAGAATTGATCACGGTTTTGAAATCTCCATCGGCTCCGTATAAAATGGTTCCTGTGGAAAAAATACGAGGTCCCGCCATGGTTCCTGCTTTTACCATTTCTGAATTTGAGAAAACAAATTCCGTGTTGGAAGAAGGATCATGTGTGGTAGTAACTCCGTAAGCCAGGTTAGCATAATAAGGCCAGTGCTTCTGTGTGTTGAGTCCTTCCCGGAAATGCCCTGCGTGAGCGTGCACATCCACAAAACCCGGCAGAATAGTTTTTCCTGTAACATCCATCACCTTGGCTCCGGAAGGTATCTGCACATTGCTGGCAGGACCTATCTCAGCAATTTTATTTTCTGTAATTACAATGGTTCCATTCTCGATCACTTCGCTTCCATTGTTCATCGTGATAATACGCGCTCCTTTGAACGCAAGGGTGCCTTTTGGTTTGTCGGAGGTAAGTGTGAGGTTTATTTTAATGCCCACAGTATCCATTTTCAACAGACTGTCCGGAACATCACGGATGAATCCAAAACGCTTATCCAAGTCAGATGTAAAATATTCATCGCCTAAAGTCCAGTGTACTTTTTTGCTGTCCATACTCCAGTGGATGTTGATGCCTGCATCTTTTGACAGCTGCGCCATGGGTACGCTGCTGATCTTGGCTGACAAGTCCTCTGTTTTTCCGGACGGAGGAAATGCCGCTACATACACTTTGTACAATTCCCGGTATGCTATCCAGTTATTATCCGGACTGGGCACAAAGCGGTTGGTGTACTTGGAAGTAAAATGGGTGCGTATTTCTTTTCCGCTCAGGTCACAACTTTTCATTGCGTATCCTTCTCCTTCTTCCATGGTGTAAAACAGGCGTTTGCCGTCTTTTGAAAAATACGGGTCGTTTCCTTCTTTGGTAACGAATGTGGTTTTTCCGCCTGAGGCGGATATAATGTATAAGCCGGGTTTCACGCAGAAAGCATTTCCCTGTTGGTTGTTGCCTCCTTCTTTTTGATACACCATCCATTTTCCATCGGGAGAATAGCGCGGTGTACGGTAAATTCCTTTTTCAGCGGTAAGTTTGTTTATCTTTTTGTCTGCGAGATTCATTTTCCGGATGGACCCCATTTGTTCATCGTTCCATGTTACGTAAAGAATTTCTTTGCCATCGGGAGAGAACGAAGGATCAGCTTCGAAAGACCTCACCCCCTGCTCCTCTCCGGCAGGAGAGGGAAGGAGTTGCGTGGGGATTCCATTCGGCAGGTCCTTTTTCCAGATATATCCTACGGAATGAAAGAGAATATATTTTCCGTCAGGAGATGTTACGGCATTGCGAATGGCTTTCACAGTGAATTTTTCCGGTGCAACTTCAACAGGAAATTTCAATGCATCGTAAATTTTGTGTTTGCATTTGACGGTGAAGGGAATGTTGGTTGTTTGTGAAGTGGTAACATCCAGCTTCCAGATTTTGCCCTGTGCCCAGAGGATCACATTTTTTTCATCCAGCCACTGAAAATTAGGATACACTCCGAAGATCGCCCAGGCTTCCTGTTGATCCTTGCTGAGCTTGTCGTACACGGGCCATTCTTCGCCTGTTTCTAAATTCCGTAGATACAAAACAGATTTCTCGCGCACTCTTCTTACAAAAGCCAGTGTTTTTCCGTCCTTGGAAATTTGCGGGCGTTGCGCTCCTCCAACTCCTCCGGTAACGGATTCTGTCTCTCCTTTTTCAAATTCATAGCGCTTGATCACGTAGATTTGCTCGTTTGGATTTTTGTTGTACTGGAAATATCCACCGGGATACATGTCTTCACTGTAATAAACATACTTTCCATCAGGAGAAACACAGGGCTCTCCCAAATCCTGTTGATTATTTTTTCTTTTCGTCAGCATAATGCCGTCACCTCCCGTAACATGATACATCCACAGCTCTCCGGCTCCCAGCGAGCGGGTGGAGGTGAAATGCTTTCTGGCAATGAGGTAATTCCCATCGGGCATCCACACCGCGTTATTCAATAAACGGAAATCTTCTTTGGTAATTTGTTTTGGATTCGATCCATCCCGGTTCATTATCCAAATGTTATCACCCCCCCCTGCATCCGAGCAAAAGGAAATTTTCTTTCCATCGGGAGAATATCTTGGTTGTACTTCAAAAGCATGTCCTTGTCTCAGCGCTTTTACGTCTCCTCCGGTAATGGGCATGGAATAAATATCCCCGAGCAGGTCAAATACAATCTCTTTGCCATCCGGAGAAACATCTAAGCTCATCCAGGTTCCTTCGTTCACGGTGAACTCGGTTTCTTTAAATGTTCCGGGAGGATTTAGTACGTCCCACTTTTTTTTGTCGCCCTTCTTAATGGTGTCTTTTACCACAGCAACTGACCGGACAGATTTAGCAGTATCTTTTTTAGCAGGGTCATTTGCTTGAGAGAATAGGGCGCCAGAAACCAGTAGGTTGCAGGCAGTGAGCAGGATGAGTTTTTTCATAGTATAAATTTAGGCGGCAAATGTAGAAATTAAATATATCACAATTTTCTTCCGGGAACAGGTGGAGTTTCTGTCAGGTTACGAAGCAGAAATTCTCGCAATAACAGCGGTAACCTTTTCTTGGGATTTTGTGAAGAACTTATGGCGCTGCTTTGCAGCCATGCCACTTATCTGAACGGATTTTTTCATCATATTTTTCAGCCATGATTCTGTCTCATAGCAAAATGTCTTATTTGTAGTTGCCATCGTATTGAATGTGTTATGGGAGAGATAAAGTATCTGTGCAGGACCAGCGTTCACTAAAATATGATTATTGGTTAACACCTCCTCACTCTGATACATGGTGAAATCCCCTTCATTCTCAGCCCACTTTTCTTCTTTTAAAAACTTGGAGCTTTTTTCTGCCTGCTTTTCCAGTGCAGTAAGGACATTTGACATGCTTTGACATATCATCAAGGCACTTTCTTTCGAACCAAACCATCCGGATTCCCAGGCAAATTCAACCATGCTGAGATTGCTGGCAACCGTTTCGTTGCACCAGATTTCAATAGAAGGGATTTGAACATAAATTTC
>SCSP01000383.1 GCA_004297845.1 Bacteroidota bacterium
GGAAAATTCATCGGGCATATAGATATTGACATGGAAGTATCCGCTGAATACATATCCGCGTTGCTTTCAGAACTGGAGAAGGGCAGTGATGTGGCGCTGGTAAGGCGAAAAGTAAAGTTCAGCGGTATTTCGAAATTTTTAATCAGGGACGCAGCCGGAATGTTGCATCGTACGGTTGTACAGGTGCTGCTTGATATTCCCAAAACCGATGTGCAGAGCGGCTGCAAATTTTTCAGAAGAGAGGTATTACTTTTTCTTTTAGAAAAAACAGGATCACCCGGATGGTTCTTTGACGTGGAACTGATAACGCACGCGCATCATTCCGGTTTCAGCATCAAACAACTCCCCGGCTATTATATCCGGAGCAAAAAGAAAAAGTCCACGGTAAATTTATTTTCCGATGGATTGGAACAACTGAAAAACCTTGTGAAGTTTGCCAAAAAGACAAGGAAAGAAAAGAGCCCTTCGAGAGCCTCAGGCAGCGGGGGAGGCGGCTGAGTCCCTCGGAACCGCCCTTTCTACTTCCTCGCCTGTGCATCCACCACCGCAATGGCAACCATATTCACGATCTCGCGCACAGAGCTTCCCAGCTGTAAAATATGAACAGGTTTTTTGGTTCCCAGCAGGATGGGGCCTATGGCTTCGGCTCCGCCAATTTCCTGCATCATTTTATAGGCAATGTTTCCGGAAGCCAGATTGGGAAAGATCAGCGTGTTTACTTTTTTATCCACCAGTTCGCTGAACGGGAAATGCTCCTTGAGCAACTCGTTGTTGAGCGCTACGTTTGCCTGCATCTCTCCATCCACCACCAGCCCTGGATAATTTTTATGCAGGATATCTACCGCCTTATTCATCTTTTGAGGAATATCGCCTCCTACCGATCCGAAATTGGAATACGATAACATCGCTACGCGCGGAACAATATTAAACTGTTTCACCGCATTGGCGGTAAGCACGGTAATATCTACGAGGTCCTGTGCATCAGGGTCCACGTTCACCGTGGCATCGGCAAAAAAGAAAGGCCCCTGCCTGGTTATTAAAATGTACATGCCCGCTACCTTGCGCACTCCTTCCTGCACGCCTATGATCTGCAAGGCGGCTCGTATGGGGTCGGCATATTTCCGGGCCAGGCCGGAGATCATGGCATCAGCCGCGCCTGTTTCCACCATCATAGTTCCGAAATGGATGCGCTCGCGCATAATCTGCCTTGCTTCATAGAGCGTGTATCCTCTCCGTTTTCGTTTTTCAAATAACAGGTCTCCGAAATGTTTTAACCGTTCCTGCTCTTCGGAGCTGCGGGGGTCAATGATGGTTACATCGTCCAGATCCAGTTTATTGTCTTCAATGAGCTTATGGATGCGTGTTGCGTTGCCCAGCAGAATGGGTTTTGCAATGCCTTCATCGCGCACCACCTGTGCCGCTTTCAGTATTTTATAGTGATCGGATTCGGCAAACACCACGCGCTTTGGGTTTTGTCTTGCTTTCTGTGTAATGGTGCGGATGAGCTTATTGTCAATGCCCATGCGGTTGATGAGCTGCTGTTTGTACGCTTCCCAGTCTATAATTTTTTTTTGCGCAACGCCCGAGTCCATGGCCGCTTTTGCCACCGCAGGCGCTACCGTATAAATAAGACGGGAGTCAATTGGCTTGGGGATTATGTATTCTTTTCCAAAAACAATCGTGCGCTGATTGTAAGCAAGGTTCACTTCTTCGGGGACAGTTTCTTTGGCAAGATTGGCAATGGCGTACACCGCTGCAAGTTTCATCGCCTCATTAATTTGAGTGGCGCGCACATCCAGCGCTCCCCGGAAAATAAACGGGAAACCCAAAACATTGTTTACCTGGTTGGGATGATCGCTTCGCCCTGTAGCAATGATCGCATCTTCGCGTGCAGCTACTGCATCCGCATACGATATTTCAGGATCCGGATTTGCCAGCGCAAACACGATAGGGTTTTTCGCCATGGAAGCAACCATCTGTTTGCTCACCACATTTCCTTTTGATAATCCCACAAAAACATCCGCGTCTTTCATCGCTTCTTCCAGCGTTTGCACTTTTGTTTTTACGGCAAATATTTTTTTATTCTCATCCAAATCATTCCGGTCGGTGCTCAGCGGACCTTTTGAATCTACCATGATCAGATTTTCCTTTTTTGCACCCAGGGATAAATACAACTTAGCGCAGGAAATTGCGGACGCCCCTGCTCCGTTCACCACAATTTTAACTTGGGAAAGTTCCTTGCCAGCGATCTCCACCGCATTTAAAAGTCCGGCCGAGGAAATAATGGCTGTTCCGTGCTGATCATCGTGCATCACCGGGATTTTCAATTCCGCTTTCAGTCTTTTTTCTATTTCAAAACATTCGGGAGCTTTAATGTCTTCCAGATTTATCCCTCCGAAAGTTGGCGCAATGGCTTTTACTGTTTCCACAAATCTATCAATTTCCAATGCATCCACCTCTATGTCGAACACATCTATGTCGGCATAAATTTTAAAAAGCATTCCTTTTCCCTCCATCACCGGCTTGGAGGCTTCGGGGCCAATGTTTCCTAAACCCAATACAGCTGTTCCGTTGGAAATTACGGCTACTAAGTTTCCTTTGGCGGTGTATTTATAAACATCTTCCTTGTTTTCAGCAATCTGAAGGCAGGGCTCTGCTACCCCCGGGGAATAAGCCAGCGAAAGATCCCGCTGACTGCTGTGGGGCTTGGTAGGTACCACTTCTATCTTTCCCGGCTTGCCCTGGGAGTGGTAATCGAGCGCGTCTTCTTTTAGTAACTTAGCCATAACCTACGAATAACAAATAAGGTACGAATGTACGAATAACAACCGATTCGTTTTTGTACGTAAATTCGAGAGAGACCATTTAAAATGGGAAAGAAAAAAATAGTTGTATTCACCGGGGCCGGCATCAGTGCAGAAAGCGGACTTAAAACCTTTCGAGACAGCGGAGGACTCTGGGAAGAATATAAAGTGGAAGAGGTGGCAACTCCTGAAGCCTGGGAAAAAGATCCTGAACTGGTTTTGACTTTTTACAACAAGCGGCTGAAGCAGGTGATGAATGCAAAACCAAATGCCGCGCATTATGCCATTGTGGAGCTTGAAAAAAAATTTGATGTGCAAATCCTCACTCAGAATATTGACGACCTGCACGAGCGTGCGGGTTCCAAAAAAGTGCTTCATCTGCACGGAGAAATAACAAAGTGCAGAAGCAGTTCTGATGATTCTCTTATATATAATGTAAAAAACGGACAGATACGACAGGGGGAAAAATGCGAAAAGGGATCACAACTCAGGCCTCACATCGTCTGGTTCGGTGAATATGTTCCGCACATGGATACGGCCGCAAAAATAGCTGCTGCTGCTGAAATTTTTATTATCATAGGAACTTCCATGAATGTTTATCCGGCCGCTGGCTTGGTAGACCTTGTTCCTTCAAACGCTCCAAAATACCTGATAGACCCGCAAGCAGTAACAAAAGATTACATACAAAACATCGTAGTGAAACGTGAAAGGGCCGGAACAGCAGTTCCTGAACTTGTTAAAAACCTCTTGAAATAATGTTATTTACTTTTTAATAGTATTGTTATCAACAGAAAAATTTTGGATTATAAAAGTTAGCGTGCAGTATTAAAATATTCAGAACAAATTCTTAACCAATTTTTTTAATGAACACATTCAAATAATATAAACACTTAGGATATGAACAGAATGTTTAAATATTTAGAAAATATTAATAATCAATGTATTATAAAAAAAATCCTGTTCATTACCTGTTAGTTCGTGTTTAATAATAAGAAAGTCAATGTAATTGCCCTATATTTATAAACACAATTAACAGTATAATAGTTACATTAAAATATATATAAATATAAAACAAATACATTAATACAAGTTTAATAAGTTTGATCTGATGCCAATAGATACTTCCATAGATTTGTTTTCGGAAATTAAAAAACTAAAAAAAGAAAAAAATGCAATTATCCTTGCAC
>SCSP01000384.1 GCA_004297845.1 Bacteroidota bacterium
TCCTAAATCCTTAATCCTAAATTCTCCGTTTGAAGGATTGGGCCATACTTCCACCTGAAGCCCATTCGTATTAAACTGAGCTATGCCGGTGGCTGTGCAGCCAGGATCTACCGGAACAGTAAGAGTGCCTATGCCGGTGCATCCGGAAGCATCGGTTACCATTACGGAATAGGTAGTGGTAACGCTTGGAGCCGCTACTATATTAGCGCCTGCAGCTCCTGTGTTCCATGAATAGGTTGTGCCGCCCGAAGCGGAGATAAAAACATTTTGTCCTACGCAAACCGTGCTGCTTGGATCGGAGGAAACAACTGCGGTGGCGGCACAGCAATTTTTCACCGGAACAGTAATACTAACTATATCACTGCATCCATTGGCATCCGACACTACTACCGTGTAAGTAGTAATAACACTTTGATTGACTGTTATAGTTGCAGTAGTAGCGCCTGTGCTCCATGAATAATTGGTTCCGCCCGAAGCTGAAATAAAAGCGTTGCTGCCGATACAAACAGTACCTGGATTTGAAACAGCCGCTGTAAGAACACAAGGAGCAGGGCATGCGGGACAGAATTCCCAAAAATCGCTTCTATAAGTACCCGCTTTACCGACAGTAGAACGCCCCACACCTATATATCCATAGTTGCCAATGGAAAAACCAACACCGGCAAATAGTGTTCCTCCGCCATAATCCGGTTCTTGTGTCCATGTATCTGTCGCCTGATCCCATTGCCAAAAATCCTTCTGGGCGTTGGCGTTTTTATCACCTCCGGTACCTAAATATCCTTTATTCCCGATAGAAAATCCAACAGCAAACCATCTTGCTACCCCCGGAAAATTGGCTTTTTTAGTCCATGTGTTTGATGCCTGATCCCATTCCCAGAAATCATTATTCATGGCAGTATAATCATACCCGGTTCCGATATATCCCTTGGCGCCAATCGAAAAGCCAACAGCAGCCTCTCTTGCCGTACCTCCAAAATTGGCTTTTTGAGTCCATACATTGCTTGCCTGATCCCATTCCCAGAAATCATTAACATCCGGGTATCCACCGGTTCCTATATATCCCTTGGCGCCTATGGAGAAGGCGATACAATTTTGCGTTCCTGATCCGGGATAAAACGCTTTTTTTGTCCAGACATTAGTCGCTTGATCCCATTCCCATAAATCCTGTTTGCCGGGAATAGCTCCCTTGGCTGTTCCTATATATCCTTTTGTGCCGATGGAAAAACCGGCAGCTCCGTATGTCGCACCTGCTCCAAAATCGGCTTTTTGAGTCCATACATTGCTTGCCTGATCCCATTCCCAAAAATCTTTTAAAAGTGTCAAACCCGTAGTCATTCCTATTCCGATATACCCTTTGAGGCCAATGGAGAAACCGGTAGCGTGTATTCTGCCGTCAGCGGGAAAATTTGCTTTCTGAGTCCATGACTGTGAAAATGCCTCAGAAAAAGAAAGAAAAAAGAAAGCAGCTATTAAAAGCTGCGCGAGGGTAGTTTTGTTTTTCATTTTGTTGGTTTAGCCACGAATTTCACCAATTACCGCTAATTTGTACTTAGTGCAAATTCGTGTAATTCGTGGCGGTTAGTTGTTGTTTATAC
>SCSP01000385.1 GCA_004297845.1 Bacteroidota bacterium
TGGCTAACAAAAAAATAGAACGCAAAGAAGAGGCAACAGCCTAAATTAATATATGCCCCCAATCCTAAAAGGGTGGAAGGCAAAAAACAAAAAACTAATAATAAATCAATCCTCTGACCTTCGGTCGCAACCTTTCGGTTGTCTTTAGGGACGGGGCAAAAAATAAACAATATGGCTGCTGCTACAACCGACAAAGGCGAAATCAGATACTTAAATCCGCCTGTGCTTGAGGTGGATCGTAAAAAATATTGCCGCTTCTTAAAGATGCGCATGAAGCACATTGATTACAAAGACCCTGACTTTTTGATGCGTTTTATGAACGAACAGGGAAAGATTCTTCCCAGGCGTTTAACAGGTACTTCGGTGAAGTACCAGCGTAAAGTGTCACGTGCCGTAAAACGCGCACGTCATTTGGCGTTGATGACTTTCGTTGGAGATATGCTGAAATAACACTGATACTGTTAACGAAGAAACGAATCTGTAACGAATAAGAATACAAATGCCAGATTAGTAATATTCGTAACTTGATTCGTAAATTAGTAATCAGGAAACCAATTAACTCAAAAAATTAAGACACCATGCAAGTAATATTAAAAGAAGATGTAAAAAACCTCGGCAGCAAACATGAACTGGTGAAGGTTCGTCCGGGTTACGCAAGAAACTTTTTGTTCCCCAATGGATTTGCTGTTGAAGCAACCGAAGGAAGAAGGAAGGAAGTTGCTGAGATCGCTAAACAACGCGCTCACAAAGAAGAAAAACTTCGTAAAGAAGCAGAAAAAATTGCCGATTTCCTGAAAAATATCATCCTGAAAGTGGGAGCAAAAGCAGGAGAAAAAGGAAAGATATTCGGATCGGTTACTTCCATCCAGATTTCTGAAGCGATTAAAAAATCAGGATATGATGTTGATAGAAAGAATATTTCTATCGACAACGAAGACAATATCAAAACACTCGGAACATATACTGCTAAAGTGAAACTTCACAAAGAGGTTACTGTTGCGGTGAATTTTGAGGTAGTAGCAGAATAAACTATATACCCCGGTCCTAAAGGGAGAAAAATCTTTCTGCCTTTAGGGCTTTTTTATTTCTAAATTTCAAAGTCCATTCAGGGAGTTAGAGTATGACATTAAAAGAAGAAATATCGAAGCGCAGAACCTTCGGGATCATCTCTCACCCTGATGCTGGTAAAACTACGCTCACCGAGAAGCTGCTTCTCTTCGGAGGCGCTATTCAAACCGCAGGGGCGGTAAAGCATAACAAGATCAAGAAGTCCGCTACTTCGGATTTCATGGAGATTGAAAAGCAACGAGGAATTTCGGTAGCTACTTCCGTTATGGGTTTTGAATATTCCGGCTATAAAGTAAATATTCTGGACACTCCCGGCCACAAGGATTTTGCGGAAGATACTTACCGTACACTTACTGCAGTTGACAGCGTAATACTGGTTATTGACTGCGTAAAGGGGGTAGAAGAGCAGACCCGAAAACTTATGGAAGTTTGTCGTATGCGCCACACGCCTGTTATCGTATTCATTAACAAAATGGATCGTGAAGGCCGTGATCCCTACGATCTGCTGGAAGAGATAAACAAAGAGTTGAGCATACATACCCGTCCGCTGAGCTGGCCTATTGGAATTGGTTCGGAGTTTAAAGGGGTGTACAATCTTTTTGATAAAACACTTCAGCTTTTTTCAGGAGATAAATCGAAGATTGCTGAGAACGTAATGGCTATTGATGATCTGAAAGATTCTCGGTTGGAAAAACTGGTTACAGAAGATTATGCCAATAAATTGCGTGAAGATGTTAGTCTCATCGAAGGAGTTTTTGAACCCTTTGATGTAAGCCTGTACCGGGAAGGATACCTGGCTCCTGTATTTTTTGGAAGCGCCATCAATAATTTCGGAGTGAAAGAATTGCTGGATACGTTTGTGAAGATCGCACCCTTTCCTCTTTCGCGCCAGGCAGATACACGGATGGTATCGCCTGAGGAAGAGGCATTTACCGGATTTATTTTTAAGATACATGCTAATCTGGATCCCAATCATCGGGACAGGATTGCGTTCTGCAGGATATGTTCCGGCAGGTTTGAGCGGAATAAATTCTATTATCATACACGTCTCAACAAAAAGCTTCGCTTTTCAAGCCCAACCAGTTTTATGGGGAATGAAAAAAGCGTTTTGGATGAAGCATGGCCAGGAGATGTAATTGGATTGTACGACACAGGAAATTTCAAAATAGGTGATACACTTTCAGAAGGGGAGAAGCTGCAGTTCAAAGGAATACCAAGTTTTTCTCCCGAGATATTCAAAGAGCTGGTGAATAAAGATCCCATGAAAACCAAACAGTTGGAGAAAGGAATTCGTCAGCTTACGGATGAGGGAGTTGCACAGTTGTTCGTTCAATCATTGGGAAATAGAAAAATTGTTGGTACTGTAGGGGAACTTCAGTTTGAGGTAATTCAATTCAGGCTTTCCGGTGAGTACGGTGCCTCCTGCGAATTCCGTCCGGTAGATTTTTATAAGGCATGCTGGTTTACATCCAACAATAAGGAACAAGTAGATAAATTTTTGGTCATGAAGCCCAACAACATTGCCTTTGACAAGGAAAACCGCACCGTCTATTTTGCCGAAAGCGCATGGATGCTTCAAAAGGCGCAGGAAAGTTACCCGGACATTAAATTCCACTTTACTTCGGAGTTTGCAGCACAAACTGAATTGGTGCCGAATAAACTTAGGTAGTTTAAGGGCGAGGTCTGTTCAAATAATTCAAACATTTTTACGTTATTGTGTGATGAAGATATTTTTCACTCTTCTTTTTCTTCTTGTATCTATCCTTTCTTCAGCCCAAACCAAATTCATTCACGTTTTTGTGGCCCTTTGCGATAATGAAAGCCAGGGCATAGTGCCTGTTCCGAAAAAGATAGGGAATGGTAATGACCCGGATAATAACCTGTACTGGGGCTGCGCTTTTGGCATGCGGACTTATTTTAAAAACGCGACTGAATGGCAGCATGTTTCAACCGCGAAAAATGTTAGTGCTACGATCCTGGAGCGCTGTATTTTCAAGCATAGAACCAAAGACGCGATAATTATTGCGGATGGATATAAAGGAACTCAAATGAGAGCGTGTTTAAATGATTTCTTTCTTTCTTCTTCAGGGAATGATACCGAAACGATCAGGATCAATGAAGCGGGGATAGGCAAAGTGTTTCCTCCGGGGTCTGCCGATCTTGTTGTATTCATCGGCCATGATGGTTTGATGGATACCCGGTTTGAAGCATACCCGGTTCTAAAGGGAACCAAGAAAAGAGATGCAATGATCTTCTGTTGCTACAGCAAGGAATTCTTCACCCCGGCAATGAAATCTGCTGGCGCCAACCCGCTTTTATGGACAACCGGTTTATGTTCTCCCGAAGCGTATTCGTTGAAAGCGGGACTTGATGGCTGGCTGCTCCAAGAAACAGGGATCCAAATCGAGGAGCGTGCTGCGCAGGCCTATCATAAATATCAGAAGTGTGGAATAAAAGGGGCGAGGGGCCTTTTTACAACCGGTTGGTGATCACTCATATCTCAGCGCCTCGATCGGATCCAGCCGGGCCGCCTTCATAGCCGGATAAATCCCGGAAACAATACCTACCGTTACACATATTGCAATGCCTGCTCCAATCCACATCCAGGGCATGATGAATCCGGACCCCATTTGAAGAGAAGTGATATTCCCGATGAGAATTCCAAGGAAAATACCCACAATACCTCCCATCAGGCAGATCACAATTGCTTCGATCAAAAACTGTCTGAGGATATCTTTACGGGTTCCGCCTAATGCCTTGCGTGTTCCTATTTCACGCGTGCGTTCAGCCACAGCTACCAGCATGATGTTCATGAGTCCGATAGCTGCACCTAAAAGGGTAATCACCCCGATGATCGTAGCCGCAAGCGCTACGTATTTGATATTATCTATCAGGATACCTGCAAGGGCATCGCTCTTCGTGATCTCAAAATTATCTTCTTCAGCGATTCCCAGCCTGCGTATTCCCCTTAATAAACCGATAGCTTCAGCAACTGTTTCATCCAAGACGCGGGCATTGTGTGCGAGCACATTGATGGTGAACGACATTTTCGGGTTCGGAAAATACTGTCTTACACTTGTTACAGGAAGCAGACATATTTTATCTCCCCCCATCATCATGCTGCTGCCTTTGGATTTAAGCACAGCAATCACCGTAAATTTTCCACTGCCCACTGTAATCACTTGTCCAATCGGATTTTCTTTATTCTTGAAAAGTACGCGCACTAACTCAATACCGATAATCACCACATGCGCGTTGTTCTGAACATCCTGCACCGAAAAATTTCTCCCTTTGCTGAGTTCGTATCCCGAAGTGGAAAGATAATCTTCGTCCGTTCCAAGAATCTGAACATTGGGATTGCTTTTGTTAGATTTGAATTTCAGCGTAGATGCAAAAGAGGCAAAGGTGGAAACAGAAGTTGCTGCGCCATACCGGAATTCTTTCTTAAACCGCATCGCATCATGGTATGTAATAGCCGGATATCGCCTGGGCTTCTTTCCTTTCTTTCCGATGCGTATGGACATTTCACGGTTGCGTACTGTAAATGTATTGGCGCCCATATCAGTGAAATTGGAGTTAATGGATGACTTGATGCTATCGATGGCCGTGAGTATCCCCACTAATGCCATGATTCCAAAGGCGATGATAAGAATAGTAAGAATAGTGCGCAACAGCTGGCTTGTTACAGAGCGAAGCGCAATTCTAATATTTTCCAATAACATTTTCATAATCGAAAGGCCAATATACTAATGCATGCTAATGATATGAATGAAATACAATACGAATATACGAATGTGTGTTATTGTGTTATTTATAATATGGTATCATTGGTATCAATTTGTATATTAGTATTGCAAAGATTGTTTACATTCGCTTATAACCATAATACCTGTAAAAATGGACTTAAGCAAAATCATCTCTATCTCCGGAATGAGCGGGCTTTTCAAGATTATTGCCCAAGGTAAAGGCGGGCTCATTGTAGAGTCCCTTGCCGATAAAAAAAGAATGCCGGTTCACGCTTCTTCCAAAGTGAGCGTGTTAGACAACATCAGCATGTATCTCAGCAGCGGTGATAACATCCCTGTTGCGGATGTTTTGAAAAAGATGTATGACAAGCAAGCGGGGGCTCAAGGACCTGATTCAAAATCATCGGATAGCGAACTTGTGAAATATTTTACGGAAGTTCTTCCTGATTACGACAAGGAAAAAGTGCATACTTCCGATATCCGAAAGTCCATCCTATGGTATAACTTACTTCAGAAAACCGATGTGTTTACCAAGGAGCCTGAAACTAAAAAGGAGGATACATCTATCCTTGGAGAAGACGGAGCTAAAAAACCGGATCATAATTTTGTGCATGAGAACCATGGAAAACATTTGAATTCATCTGCCAATGTTGGAAAGAAAACAATAGGAGTGAGAAAAACAGGTGTGGCATAACAACAAGCTCACTGCCCTAAAGGGAGAGAGGTTCTACTCCTCCCTTTAGGATAGGAGCAAATTGACCATATGGAATTTGATTTGCATAAATTAACAAAGCGTCCATCCTTTCCTTTCGAAACGATTGCGGTTGGCCTTTCGTTCTCTCCCCGAATGGATTTATTGCTCACTGAAGCAAAAAAGATTGCTGATGCCTGCAGTTCCAAGTTAGTGCTTATTCATGTGGGCGAGAAGACCAAGGAGAAGCAAAAATCGCTTGAAGACATTCTTTTCAGAAATAACATTGAAGAACGAAAAGTTAAGATCATCTGGTCAGAAGGGGATGTTGTTGACATGATCCTGAAGTTGTGCAAGCTTAATATCGTTGATCTCCTGATCCTTGGAGCGCTGGAAAGGGAGAACATCATAAAGTTTTATCTTGGTTCTATTGCACGCACCATCAGCCGCAAGGCAAAGTGTTCGGTTCTGCTTTTAACACAGGCACCGTCTGTTCAAAAGCTAAAGCAGAGGATGATAGTTAATGCCGGGGCGGATCATCCTAAGACGGTTCCTTCCATCAATACGGCTCTTTATTTCGCAAAACACATGGGGGTGAAGGAGGTGTCCATGGTTCATGAAGTGCATTCACCGGCCCTCGCCATGGCCATGGCGGAAAGCAGCAGCGCACCAGAAGTTACAAAAATTAAAAAGGAATATACAGAGGAAGAAAGTACAAAACTGCATTCGCTGATTGCTAAATGTGATACCGGAAATATAAAGATCAATGAGAAAGTGATTAAAGGAAAACCCGGTTATGCCATCCGTCAGTACGCTGAAACCAAGAAGGCAGACCTGCTTGTGATAAACTCCCCGGATATGCACCTTACTTTTTTTGACAGGATATTTACACACGATATTGAGTATATCCTGGCTGATCTTCCCTGCAACCTTTTAATTGTCCACTCCAGAGTCTGACTTTTTGTGTCTAAGTTCACGCATAGCGATCTCATTGTACTTCTTACTGCAATAGGGGTAATTCTTATTCTGTCCCGCATTATTTCGGAGATGGGGAGGAGGTTCAAATTTCCCATTGTGATGGGAGAGATTGTGGTTGGGATTTTACTCGGTCCTACAATAGTCGGAACGATCAGCCCCGAGTTTTTTGAACGTGTTTTTCCAAAAGATGGTACGGTTTCAATTGCTTTTGACGGACTTGTAAATCTTTCCGTGGTGCTGTTGCTTTTTGTTGCCGGATTGGAAGTTCAGCTTCCGCTGGTGCTGAAACAGGGTAAGGCTGCCATCTACACCAGTTTTTTGGGGATGATCATTCCGTTTGCTACCGGATTTGTTGCGGCTTATTATTTTCCAATGTTGCTGGGACAAAATGAATCTGAAAATGTGTTCTTCGCCATTTTTATAGGAACAGCGCTTTCTGTTTCTGCATTGCCGGTTATTGCAAGGATTTTAATGGACATGAATCTTTTTAAATCCAGTATCGGAATGCTGATCATTGCATCTGCCATGTTCAGCGACTTGATTGCATGGCTTATTTTTTCATTCCTCCTTGCGATGAACAGCGCCTCGCAGAGTTCCATGGGTGTAGGATATACCATTCTCTATATCATCGGTTTCGGACTTTTTATGCTCACTATCGGAAAAAAGATCATAGACCGTTCTTTGCCATGGATACAGACAAAACTTTCATGGCCTGGAGGTGTTCTGTCAATTTCAATTGGTATCTGTCTTCTCTGCGCTGCCTTTACCGAAAAAATAAATATTCATGCTATTCTGGGAGCTTTTATAGCCGGAATTGCTTTTGGCGATTCAGCTCATCTGCACGAGAAAGCGCGTGAGATCATTCACCAGTTCATCACTAATTTTTTCGCACCGCTCTTTTTCGTTTCTATTGGATTGAGGGTGAACTTCTTTGAGAATTTTGACGTAATGATTGTTGGAATTGTTCTGATTCTCGCCTATTTCGGAAAAGTTTTGGGAGCAACCTTTGGCGCTTACCTTGGTGGATTAAAGATCAACAATGCTATTGCAGTTGGATTCGGCTTGAACGCTCGTGGAGCGATGGAAATTATTCTTGGAACACTTGCCTTAAGCGCAGGGCTTATTTCTTCTAAGGTTTTTGTAGCGCTCGTAGTGATGGCTCTGGTTACAAGCCTCACCAGCGCACCTTTGATCCGCAAGTTTTATGCAGAGCCTAAAAAATGATTCAAGGATTAAGTTTGATATCATCGCTATACTCTTTCCATATAGCAGGAAAATAAGCGACCAGCCAATAGAGAATCAGTAATAAGCCAAGTCCGAAAGGAATGTAGCAGGCTTTTTTTATTCCTAATTCAAAAAATTCATCGCACATCCAGATGGAGTTGGCAGTTATCCAGAGCGTAATGGCTGCGTTAGGCAGGAACTCGGATAAATTTTTCCGTGTCTTTATAGAAATAATCAGTGCCAGTGAAAGAGTGGGCACTACCATGCAGACTCCCAGTATTGTAAATTCCATCGCCCAGCAGGTGTCTTTTACCAGCCAGAAAGGAATATGCAAATGCTCGTAAAAACGAAAATGCTTTTTAAACATAATAGACTTCTTGCCTAAGTTGTACAAAGATATTAAAAGCATAACCTTAACAAAATCAAACTATTATTTCTTAAAATGGAACAACATTTGAGGTTATATTTGCGAACCTAAAAACATCATTTAATATGACACAGACATCAGAAAAAGGCAACATCTCCATTCATACAGAGAATATTTTTCCAATCATCAAAAAATTTCTTTACAGCGATCATGAGATATTTTTAAGAGAATTGGTGTCGAACGCTGTGGATGCTACGCAGAAATTGAAGAAGGTTTCTTCTATGGGCGAATTTAAAGGGGAGATGGGGGATATTAAAATTGAAGTGAGTTTTGACAAGGATAAAAAGTCCATTACCGTAAGGGATAAAGGCCTTGGTATGACAGGTGAGGAGATCAAGAAATACATCAATCAGATCGCTTTTTCCGGGGCTACAGAGTTTGTAGAGAAGTTCAAAGACAAAACGGATACTAAGGATATCATAGGTAAATTCGGATTAGGATTTTATTCAGCTTTTATGGTCTCGGATAAAGTAGAGGTGATCTCCAAGTCATACAAGGAAGGCACCGAAGGAGCGCGATGGATATGCGATGGCTCTACCGAATTTGAATTAACGGTTGCCGATAAAGCCGATCGTGGCACGGAGGTGATCTTGCACATTAACAACGATTCGGAGGAGTTCCTGGATGAATATCGCCTGAAAGGAATACTTGAAAAGTATTGCAAATTCCTGCCTGTTGAAATTAAGTTCGGCACCAAAAAAGAAAGTGTGGAGGATGGAGAAGATAAGGATGGGAAAAAGAAATACAAAACAATTACGGTTGAGAACATTATCAATAATCCTAATCCTCTTTGGACCAAGTCCCCGAGTTCTTTGAAAGAGGAGGATTATCTTTCGTTCTATAAAGAGCTTTATCCTTTCAGTGAGGACCCTCTGTTTTGGATACATCTGAATGTTGATTACCCGTTCAACCTTTCCGGTATCCTTTACTTTCCTAAGGTGAAGAATGATTTTGAACACCAGAAAAGCAAGATACATCTGTATTCACGTCAGGTATTTATCACCGATGAAGTTAAGAACGTAGTTCCTGATTTCCTCATGCTGCTTCACGGGGTCATAGACTCACCTGACATCCCGCTAAACGTATCCCGTAGTTACTTGCAAAGTGATAGTAACGTAAAAAAAATAAGTCAGCACATCAGCAAAAAGGTTGCGGATAAGCTTCAGGAGCTTTTCAATAAAGACCGTGCGGATTTTGAAAAGAAGTGGGATGATATCAACCTGTTTGTAAAATACGGAATTATAAGCGATGAAAAATTTTATGAGCGTGCCAAGGATTTTGCTTTGTTCAAGAATGTGGACAAGCAATACTTTACCTTAAACGAATACAAAGAAAAGGTAAGTCTGAATCAAACGGACAAAGAGAAAAATGTGGTATACCTCTATGCTTCGGATAAGGACAGGCAAGACAGCTTTATTCAGTCTGCTAAAAATAAATCATACGATGTGCTTTTGTTGGATGGGGTATTGGATAATCATTTCATTAATTCACTGGAGCAGAAGATAGAAAAAACACAAATCAAGCGTGTGGATAGCGATGTTGTTGAAAAACTAATCGACCAGGGTTTGAAATTAGAAAGCGTGCTCAGCGCAGAAGATCAGGAAAAAATAAAAAGCATTTTTGAAAAGGCCATCAATAATAAAAAAATGGCGGTTGGCGTGGAATCTCTTTCTGCCGATGATCTGCCTGTTGTGATCACCATGAGCGAATGGATGCGCAGGATGAAAGACATGTCCAAAATGGGTGGAGGCGGTGGCATGGCTTTCATGGGCACCATGCCTGATAATTACAGCGTAACTATCAATGGAAATCATTCAATGGCAAAGCGTGTACTTAAAGCAGATACAGCAGATCAGCAAATAAAACTTGCCAAACAGGCGTATGATCTTGCTTTATTGTCTCAAAATATGCTTACTGGCGCTGAGCTCACCAGTTTCATAAAACGCAGTATTGAAATGGTAGGGTAGAATGGAAATTATAAAAAGTCGGCCGTGCAGTCTACAGGCATTTTTTGCTTTAGTTAGCTGATATCCCAAACCATCACTTTTCTATCATCACTAGCTGAAACAAGATGCTTTCCCCAGAACAGTTTATTTACAGAGTTGATATGTCCTTCAGAGTTCTCCTTGTTGATACGGGTTAAGATTTCAAAAATACTTGTGTCCCATATTTTTATTGTCTTGTCTCGACTGGCTGTTGCTAAGTATTTGCCGTTAGGGCTAAATACTATACTATAGATAGCATAATTATGAGCGGGAATAGATCTAAATGGTTGAGGGGCTGGTGATTTTGTATTTTCCATTAACCCTAAAACATCATCCATTAACCATGCGTTGAGGTGTGCATCTTTCCCCCCTGAAAGCAGATATTTGCCATCGGGAGTGAACTTTACAGAGTAAACGGAGCCTGTGTGTGCTTGAAATTTGTTTTTTAATTTCAGTTCCTTTAAATCAATTATCCGAATCACACCATCCCCGCAAGCAACTGCTGCCACGTTCTTATAAATATCCATTGCCCTGAGTTTATCGTTGCAGAGTTTTAAAAGTTTAATGGCGCTAAAATCTTCCGGAGAAATAATTGATAATACACCATCTCCTCCTGCAGAAAGAATATGCGATCCGGATTTAATGTCAAATACAGCCTGATTGTGGTTCAGCAGCACTTTCACCTCTTTTTTTTCGGAGAGGTCAATTACATGGATTTTTCCTTCGGAAGTTCCAGCGAGCAGAACATTTTTATCGGGAATGTAGCAAAGCGCATAAATAATGGCAGGAAGTTGTGCTGAAAATTTCTCAGGACTCAAGGAATCCATGTTCCATTTGGCAACAATCTTATCACCGCTTGCGGAGTAAAAGCAATTCTGTGTTTCAGACTGTTCAAGGGCGTACACAGCACCGTTGTGGCCGCTGAGTTCGGAGAGTTTTTTTACATGGACCATTTATCCGGGAGATTGCTTCGTCACGATCAAAACATCGGGACTCGCAATGACGCTTCAATAGAACATTAGTTTTTCATTTTTACGGGAAGCGCATCATAAATGCTCGAGCCATTTACTGCTTCGATGTTAACCGGTAGTCCATAGCCGCTGATGCTGCTTCCGCTTACCTCCTTGAGGTTCATGGGCAGGGCACCGTAAATGGAACTTCCTCCGATTGCAGCAATATCCACTTTCATGTTATCCATCATTTTTACATTGATAGAGCCATCGGGATTTACAGGAATGGAAATAAAGCCTGTGTTAGTTTTAGATGCATTTGCTTTCGGAAGAATGTCGAAGCTTTGAAATGCAATAATTGTTAATGCTCCTGCAATAATGCTGAGCACAGTTTTTGTGTACAGATCAGTTTTCATGTTTAAAAAATTTGAGGTTCATATTGAAATTCAGGAAATCCGGATACCCATTACAAGTACATCATCGATCTGCTGCTGTTCGCCCAGCCATTCGTCCATGGTGCGTTCCAAAATATCCTTTTGCCGGCTCATAGGTTCATGCTGAATGGATCGAAGGAGTTCTTTATAACGTTTCTTTGTGAATTTTTTTCCCTGTTTGCCTCCAAACTGGTCAGCATATCCGTCTGAGAAGAGATACAGTGTGTCACCAGGTTCCATTATCATTTCCCGATTCGTAAAAGGCCTTTCTATTCCCAGGTAAATCCCGATGGGCATTTTATCCGCTGCAAGTTCTATCAATTCTCCTTTGCGTAAGAGGTATAGCGGATTGTTGGCGCCTGCAAAGGAAAGTTTGTTTGTCAGTTTTTTTCCATCCAGTTGCACTTCCATGCTTACTAAGGACATATCCATCCCGTCCTTTTGCTCTCCTTCCTGCCCGGTCTGCCCAAGAGATTTGATGATTCCTTTTTTCATGGTATCGAGCGCTGTTGCAGGATTTGTGAAGTGTTTTTCAAGCAGCACTTCGTTCAAGAGAGAATAACTGATCAGCGACATGAACGCTCCGGGAACACCGTGGCCAGTACAGTCACAGGCAGCTACAATGAATTTACCTTCCTTCTCGGCAAACCAGTAAAAATCCCCTGCCACAATATCTTTCGGCCTGTAAAGGATGAAGCTTTCTGGGAAACGGCTGTGTATCAAATCTTTCGAAGGCAGAATAGCTTCCTGGATTCTTTTCGCATAGTTGATGCTGTCCGTGATGTTTCGGTTCTTGTATTCGATAACTTCTTTTTGCTTTACAATTTCAGCGGTGCGTTCACGGATAATTGCTTTGAGTCCGCGGGAAGTGTAGGTAACAACTCCCCAAACAAACCCAATGGAAACCAGCACATACAATAAATAAGCCCACCAGGTTCTGTACCAGGGCGGGAGTATGGTAAATTCATACGTGGCTTCTACGCTTTCCTGATTGAAAATGTTCCTTGTTTTTACGTGAAAGATGTGCGTTCCTTCAGGGAGATTCGTGTACACTGCTTTTGTTTCGTTTTTCCAGTTGCTCCAGTCTTTGTCAAATCCTTCCATGAAATATTGATATTGCACCGCTTTCTCATTGGTGAAGTCAAGTGAGGCAAACTCAAAAATGACGGAGTTATTTGCAAAAGGCAGAATGGGTTTCAGTGACTGATTCTGAATAAGTGAACTTACATTCAGGGAGTCAAAGAATGCCCCGTTGAAAATTGCTGAATCCATGCCGATGGTAACTTTTCGGATGATGGCATTATAGGGTTTGTTTTTTTGAGCGTCTATATTTGCATCGTACCGGTATAACCCTTCCGTTCCTCCGAACCAGGTGATGCCGTTCTCGTCATGAAAGATCGCGTGAATTATCTCATCTGAATAGGCAAGAAATGGAGTGATGTTCCATGAATATGAATTGTCCTTTTCTTTTTTCAAATACCCGAATTCCAACTTGTGCTTATCAGGCAAATACGTTTCAAGCCATATCTTTTGAGAGTTTTTATCGTACGACTCCCTGTGGATTTTTCGGATACCGTCTAAAAATTCGGCAGGTAATTTTAACTGCTGAACAAATTTGTTGTCTGTGAAGTTGTAAATGCCGTTCGAGGTGCCAAAGTAAACCTCTCCGTTGATGTTTTCTATCTCCACGTTGCGTTCAGGCAACCCAGTTGTCGTATCGAATTTTGAAATCGAGTACGAATTTTCCTCCAGCAGTTTCCGGATGGATATTCCGTTGCTTGTAAAACTAACTCTGACGACTCCGTTTCCGTGCCCCATCCATAGGTTTCCTTTTTCATCTTCCGCAATTGAACGGATGCTTTCTTTCAGTTCAGGAATGTTTGCTTCCTGCACCCATCGTGTTCCGTCCCAGTAAATGGAGGTCATCCCGTTCTCAAGTCCTATAAAAATGCGGGACGAATCGAACTTTGACTGATAGATGCACCAGGGCCTGCACTGCATCACTTCTTTGCTCTTCATCTTGTTGTCGATGGAAAAAATATTTCCGCTCGAAACACCAAGAAGAGAAGTGTATTTACCATACCGGAAGGAAAGCAGGTCCCAGCACTCTTCAGGAACGGAGGGTATATTTTCAAAATATGCAGGGGAGAAAGCCGTTCCGTTGGACAGATACCCGGGATGCAGAAACGAAACACCGTGATTGGTGGCAACATATAAGATTCCGTTATGCCTTACAATATCCACAACGTGACCACTCAACCCATTTTTATCGGAGAAAGCAGTTACCTGGGAATGAATATTGACTTTGCTCATACCATTGCTCGTAGCCAGCCATAAATTGTCAGAGGCATCCACCAGCTGAGAGTAAACGGTTTCATCTCCCATCCCCGTTTGTTTGTTCAGTACATCCGATAGCCTGCCACCCGTATCAACAACCGAAACACCATTTGTAACCGTGGCAATAGAATAAAGGGAACCGGATTTTAATATATTGTAACTGATATTTTCTGTCAGGAAAGAATCTATTTGGGTTTTAAAAATTTCCAATAGGCAAACCGGCTGTTCGGGTGAGCCGCCTGCTGAATTCTCTAAATACTTTAAAATGTACAATCCCTTCTTTTTTGTGCAAATTAAAATGTTTTGCAACGAACCATCATCTACCGGTATCATGCCATAAATGCTTTCTTCTGCAAAAGCTTCACCTCCCTTGATTGGAATGAGCTGGTCATTGATCAGTTCCATCAAGCCTATTTCCCGTTGCCGAACAAATATGTGTTCGTTTACATTGAATATCCTGTGAAACGACTTTTCTGCATTCCAAACTTTTATGGAATTGCCGTCCCATCGGAATAGTTTATTCTCCGACTGAAAGTAAATCCCATTTTTAGCCGCAATTGTGCTCCATACATCAGTAAAATCTAAATCTTTTTTATTTATAAAAGAGCGCAGGGAGTGGTATTTCATATTGCCGGATGGATCCGGTTCAAGGAAACCTATTTCTCCGTCAGCCCCGGCAAAAATCCTTCCTGTTTTATCCATCGCAAGCGACCGGACATTTGTTTCATTGGTAACTTCAATCAATCGCCAGGAAACACCATCATACTCCATGATTCCTCTATTATTCCCAACGTATAAAACGCCACGGTTGTCCTGTTGAATAGCCCAATTCTGAGGAGCTAAGTTGTACAATTTAGCGGAATAATTTTGAACGGATAAGACCCCCCTTTCTCCAATTACGGTTTTATTGTCTTTGATGTTTTGAGAAAAGGAAACGATCGAAAAAGCGAGAGGAAGGACAGCCAAATGGCATAGGAGAAGAGGATTTTTTACCCTGGCGTAAAGCATGTCGGCAAATATAGAAAAGTTGAGGTGTTGATGTCTGCCAATTAAGTTATTTTAACGTGGTAAGTTATGAAAAGAATATTAAATTTGCCCGCCCGACTGACCTATAAAAGTGGTTGGGAAGGCGACTTATAAAACAACAATAAAAAATAATTTCTATGAAATCAAAAATTTCTTGTTTAACCACGGCAATATTTCTTTTTTCACTTGCCGCTTTTGCACAGCAACCTGCCAATTCAATCCTTATGACCATTGGTAATGAAAAAGTTACCGTGGATGATTTTCTCGCTGTTTACAAAAAGAACAATAACAAGGATGGCACTCCTCTGGATAAAAAATCCATGGAAGAGTATCTTAATCTTTATACCGTATTCCGTCTGAAAGTAAAAGAGGCAAAGGATATGGGAATTGATACCAGCAAGTCGTTCCGGGATGAATTGAGCGGATACAGAAAAACTCTTGCCCAGCCTTATCTCTCGGAAAAAGAGGTCATTGATAACATGGTAAAAGAGGTTTATGATCGTATGCATTGGGACATTCGTACCAGCCATATATTGGTTAAATTGGAAGCAGATCCGGCTCCGGAAGATACCTTGGAGGCATACATGAAAGCTGCTCTTATTAGCGATTTCATTACGAAAGAATTAAATCCAGCCGGGCTGAAAAAATATGAGACGACTGTAAGAACTAATCTTAAGATTTCAAAAACATCCTCACCGGCAGATACATTGGCTGCGTTCAATAAATTGAGCTCCTTAAGAAATATGATGAAACTCAAAACGCATAGTTTTTCGCATGTAGCTGCCGCTGTGTCAGATCACCCTTCAAAAACTGCCGGTGGTGATGTTGGATACCTTACCGGACTAACCGGGCAGGGATTTCCCTATGAGTATGAAAATATTGCTTACAGTGCAAAAACGGGTGTACTTGTAGGACCTGTACGCAGCTCCATGGGCTATCACCTTATTCAGGTCACAGATAAGCGTGCACATAAAGAACTTCATGTGGCACATTTAATGCTTCAATTTAAAAAGGGGATGTCGAAAGACGATTCCACTAAGCTTAAAGCCAAGATAGATTCTGTTTCAGGGCTTTTGAAGCAAGGGGATAATTACGAAGATCTTGCTAAGAAAATATCCGATCATAAAGAAACAGGAAAGAAGGGAGGTGATATTGGATGGCTCTCCATAAGTTCAAATTTTCCACCCGATTTTAAAGACGCTGTTTTTAAAATACATGAGGATGGAATGGTTTCTCCTCCTGTTCAAACCCGTTTCGGATGGCATATTGTAAAAAGATTAGGCACAAGAGAACTGCCGGCATTTGACTCCCTGAAGGCGGATATTAAAACAAAAGTTCAACAAGATGCCCGAAGCCTTGTTGCAAAAGAAAAAATGATTTCAAAAATAAAAATGCAGTATCAGTTCAAGGAAATATCCAAACGCCATACCGATTTCTATGCTGTTGTGGATTCTACGATTTCCATGGGATTATGGACAGTCTCAAAGGCAAAGGACTTGACCAAACCCATGTTTACACTGCTTGACAAAACATTTACGCAGCAGGATTTTGCAGCTTACATTGAGAAAAATCACAGATTGGTTGCCAGAATATCTCCCAGAAGAATTGTTGATGCATTGTACAAAAAATTTGTTGATGAGTCCTGCATGAATTTCAAGGAAAGCCGACTGGAACAGGAGTTTCCTGATTTCAGGATTCTGATGGATGAGTATAGAGACGGAATTCTGCTTTTTAATCTGACAGATCAGAAGGTATGGACAAAAGCCATCAAAGATACTACAGGAGCAAAAGAGTACCATGAAAAGTTCAAGGAGCATTTCATGTGGGATGATCGTGCGGATGCTTCCATATTCAGTTGTAAGGATGAAAAAACTGCCGAAAAAGTGAAAAAACTTATCAGGCAGAACAAATCGGATATGGAAATATTATCCGCTATAAATAAGGACACAGTTAAATATGTTTCTGTTGAAAGTAAAGTATACTTTAAAGGAGAAAGCCCGATGCTTGATGCTGCAAACTGGAACATCGGTGTAACTCCCAACGAATCCATAAAAGGTAAGGTTGTCTTTGCAAACATTAAGAAGGTTGTAAAATCTACACCTAAAACATACGCGGAGTCCAAGGGACTTGTTACCAGTGAATATCAGGCTTGGCTCGAAAAGGAATGGGTAGACTCTCTTAAGAAGAAATACCCTGTTTCGATTGATAGGAAAGTATTTGATTCTATAAAATAAATGCTCAGCCACCTCCCGAACTCCGCTCCCAACTTACGGTTGTCCCGAAGGGGGATGGTTGCACGCACAATATCTTCCCTTCGGGGAGATAAAGGGGGACTTTGTTTCTGTTTTTGCTTGTGTATTTTTCTTTTTGCCTGCAAGAATACGGCTGTTAATTCAGATGAAAAACCCATTGCCAGAGCAGGAGAAATTTTTCTCTATTTATCAGAGATCAAAGAAGCAGGCTACGATGTAGATTCAAAAGACAGCATTGAACTGGTAAGGAAGTTCATTAACAACTGGATAAGGGAAATGCTTGTGCTTCAACAGGCTGAAAAAAATCTTACGGATGACAAAAAAAACTTTGAAAAGATGGTTGAAGATTACCGAAAATCACTCATCACATACCAGTACGAAAGCGAATTAGTCAAACAAAAGTTAGACACACTCGTTACCGATGAAGAAATTGAAAAATATTATATCGTCAATAAAGATAATTTTGAGCTTATAGATAATATCATTAGAGTGATATACGTTAAGATTCGCAAGGATGCACCTAAAGTTGAAAAAGTGAAAGACTGGTATAGGTCAGATGATGTAAAGAATAGAGATGCACTAACCAGCTATTGCCATCAATATGCTGAAAATTTTTACCTTGACGAGAATAACTGGCTGCTATTTGAAG
>SCSP01000386.1 GCA_004297845.1 Bacteroidota bacterium
ATTTATTCTGTCTTATGTTCAATACATTTGAGAATGGTAAAATTCAGTGTAATTTTGTTATGGTTCTTTTTGTCTGATCAAATTCTTTCACAGGACTATACGGTTGTACCTGTTAATTTAGCAGCGCAAGGAACTCCGCAATATTTATTCTTTGCCAACGCAACGATAGTCAATAACAGCCCTGCTAAAATTGATCTGTTCATGGAAAGAATAGAAAAGAACATTCCCGCCAACTGGTCTTCCTGCTTTTGTCATCCCAAATGCGTAGCGCCATTTGTTGATACTATTTTCTTTTCAATTCCTCCCTATTCACAGGACAGTATTACGCCCAGTTTTTTGGCTGACAGCATTCCCGGAATTGGAACCATACGGGTTAGGTTCTTTCAAATTGGATATGAATCTCTGGCTGATACACTCACATTTACCGGCAGCACCCTTTCATGGACTTCTATAAATAGCTGCATGGAGGAACCGGAAATTTCAATATATCCAAATCCTTGCTCAGAAAATCTTTCTATTTTAGTTCATAGACTCAATGAAGGGTATACATTGCGCCTATACAATTCCACAGGAAAATTGATGGAGATTAGAAAAAATTTGACAGAACAAAAAATTATCATACCTTTAAAAGAGTATTATTCCGGAGTTTATTTTTGGGAATTTCTATTTAACAATGGGACGGTTGCTTCAAAAAAAATTGTAATAACCAAATAACCTTTACTAAATCAAAAAAAAATGAAAAAAATATTACTTTCTACATTTATCGCACTGGTTTTTCACACCGGATTTTCGCAAACAACAGCAACAAACTTTACCTCCACCGATTGTGCAAGTCTTTCTCATACGCTTTTCACTGAACTGGATGCCGGAAAAGTGATTGTAATAACCTGGCCTATGCCCTGCGGGGCGTGCATCGCCCCAGCCTCTACAGCTGCCACAACGGTGCAAGGCTATGCCACTTCCAATCCGGGCAGAGTTAAATTTTATCTTGTGGACGATAATGGCGGAACTAGTTGCAGTTCATTGAACAGTTGGGCAAGCACTAACAGCATTACGGCTGATGCGGTATTCGGAAACTCCGGGAATGTCATTAAAATGACTGACTACGGAACATCAGGCATGCCTAAGACCGTGGTATTGGGAGGAACAAGCCACACTGTTTATTACAATGTAAACGGGTCGGTTTCTGCCTCCGCACTTCAAACAGCGATTACTAACGGACTAAATGCAACTACCGGCATAGCGGGAGTTGGAAATGTTTCTTCATTGAATGTATTTCCCAACCCGGCGAATAATTTCACTTCCATTTCATATTCCCTTACCGCAGCTTCCGATGTAAAGATTGAGCTCTACAACATCATTGGAGAAAACATTCGCACAGTTTTTACCGGAATTCAGGCAGCGGGCGAATTCAAAACAACTATTGACTGCTCAGCATTAAACAACGGATTTTATTTTGTAAAGATTATTTCCGGGAAGATTGAAAACACAGTTTTGCTTTCTGTTTCACATTAATATAGTGTTTTGGTTCAGTATTCTTATGCGGTCTTCCCCTTTCATCGCGGCTGTTATTGCTGGTTGTTTATTGCCCACTGCCAACTGTATTTCTCAGGGTTGCTGCGCTGGCGGAAGCGGAAGCCCCATAGCGGGAGGCGCATCGCAGGGAGTATTGCTTGATCGGCAGATGGAGCTTGCTTCTAATTTCCAATACATAAGCAGCAGCCGGTTTTTGACTAAGGACATAGACACCGTTAAGCTCTTTGAAAATTTTAACAGCAAATACCTATATACAAAAATCGCCTATGGATTTACAAAAGACCTCACCGTATCCCTTGAAGCAGGCTATTTTTTTAATAAGACCCAAACAGGGCTGTTTGATTCAATAACAGATAAATCAGAAGAAATAAAATCATCCGGCACTGCGGATCTGATCCTGTTTCCACGATACGATGTGCTTAACCGCACTACCGAAACAAAACGTGTTGAGATTACACTGGGGCTTGGATACAAGATTCCGTTGGGAAAACACAACGACTCTACGCTGGTTTATACAAATCCCGTTAGCGGACAGAAAATCTTCACCACTTCCCCTCCCTTGGTTCAACCCACTAACGGATCTCACGATATAATTTTTTATTCTTTTTTTTTTCGTGGTTTCCCTCAGCATAATTTCAGATTGTTTGCAAATACTCTGTATATAAAAAAGGGATGGAATTCTCTGGGAGAAAAATTCGGAGACTATATCGGCATCGGGTTATTTGCCGGAAAAACATTTTATGAAAAACTAGGCGTAACCCTGCAGTTAAAAGGAGAACATATCGGCAAAATGAAACCGGCAGAAAATGTTGATTTGCTGGCATTCTATAATATTGACACTGCCTCCACAGGGAGCAGAAAGATATCACTCCTCCCTCAAGTTAGTTTCAGCTACAAGTCATTTACTTTTTTTGTGTTGTACGAACTGCCTTTGTATGAATATGTGAATGGATCCCAGTTGGCTTCACAGCATCAGTTTACATTTGGCATTTCTTATCGCTTCTTCACTGTAAAAAGCAGTATTCCCAAAAGCGGGGAAGATGTTTACTCCTGCTCCATGAAATGCCCCGAAGGAATCAGCAACAAGCCCGGAAAATGCAGGGGTTGCGGGATGGAATTGATCAAAGAGAAGTGATTCCTTCTCACTTTATACAATCTTTAAAACAATTAAGAATATGTTTTGTCTCGCCCTGAAATAGGTTTACACTTTTAACGTGTAAACAATGGACAAAAACAACACCAAGTTGCCAGCGTTAAACACGTTGTTCACCAATGTTATCGGGAGAAAAAATTACTGCCGGCTTACCATAAACTTCTGATTCAGTCTTTGATTGTTGATTACAGCGCTTACAAAATATATTCCGGAAGAATACTGAGCATCCATTGGCAGGGTGATAACATCTCCTGAAAAATAACCGATCTGCGAAGAATATATTTTCCCGCCAACCATGTTTGTTATTTCAAGAAGTATTTCGCCCGGTCCCTCAATGCCTTCCAATGTGAATTTTAATTCATTTTCAAAAACAGGATTTGGACTGATTATCAATGAATAATTGAGGTTGTTGCCATTTGTTTCATTTCGGGCTTCCATATCAGGAGCCAAGCCGCTGGGTGGAGTTGTAATGGTACAAATGGAGCCATAGCTTCCCCATGCAGTGTCAATATACAAACGGATATCAACATTATATGTTTTGTTATACTCAATGCCTCCCACCAAACTCATTTGAAAATAGGTATGGTAGCTATATTTGGTATAGGTCGCTGCAAAACCACTGGCAGGGTGAGTTATTCTGTACTCATAAATTGTTGCGCCCGGAACCCATTTGCTACTTATGTACGTATATATGCTGGCAGTTGTTATACCACAATGAGCGGGAACAAGCTGGCTGGTGGGGGTGGCAGGAGTAGTTACAGTACACATTGATCCATAGCTGCCCCACACTCCATTCACATAAGCAGCCACCTCTACATTATATGTTTTACCGTAACCCACTCCGCTTACATTACTCATTTGAAAATAGGAATGGTAGGTACCCTTCGTATACACAGTAGAAAATCCGCTGGCGGCATGCGTAATCCTGTAGCGGTAATCACTGGCCGCAGCAATATATACGCAGTTTATATACTGCGTCATATCTGTAAGCGTCATGCCGCAATGAGCAGCAATTAACTGAGTGGCGGGCAAGGCCAGAGTCGTTATAGTACAAACGGGTCCATAGCTGGACCAGTTTCCGTTTACATACGATGCAACTTCTACATTATATGTTTTGCCATAATCCACTCCGCTTACATTGCTCATTTGAAAATAGGAATGGTAGGTACCCTTCGTATACACAGTAGAAAATCCGCTGGCGGCATGTGTAATCCTGTAGCGGTAATCACCGGCCGCAGGAATATACACGCAATTTATATACTGCATCATATCTGTTAGCGTCATGCCACAGTGAGCGGGAATAAGCTGGCTGGTGGGGATAGCGGGAGTAGTAACAGTGCATATTGAACCATAGCTGCCCCACACTCCGCCCACATAGGCGGCTACTTCCACATTATATGTTTTACTGTAATCTATTCCGCTTACATTGCTCATTTGAAAATAGGAATGATAGGTACCCTTCGTATACACAGTGGAAAATCCGCTGGCGGCATGCGTAATCCTATAACGATAATCACCGGCCGCAGCAATATATACGCAATTTATATACTGCATCATGTCTGTAAGCGTTATGCCGCAATGAGAAGCAATAAGCTGCGTAGGGCCGCAAGCATCTGTACCCACTGTTACCGTTTTGGTATTTACACAACCCGTATTATCCGTAACCGTGCAGGTATAATTTGCAGCAGCTAAATTGGAAATCGCTGTAGTCGTTGCCCCGGTATTCCACGAATAGGTATAAGGCAAAGTGCCGCCTGATACACTGGCAGATACTGAACCTGTGTTGCTGGCGCAACTTGCGTTAACAGGGGTGAGCGTAACACTCGGAGCCGGCAATACGGTAATATAGCCTGTCTTATTTTCCGCATCACTGCCCGATGCGTTTGTTGCAGTAAGGGACACGGAATACGTGCCCGCAGAAACATAGGTAATAGTCGGACTTTGAACTGAGGAGGAAGAAGGTGATCCTCCCTGGAAAGTCCAACTCCAGGAAGTAGGGGTATTGGTACTTTGATCGGTAAAATTAACCGATCCTCCCGGGCAAAAGGTGGTTGCCGATGCGGTGAAAGCTGCCACAGGAGCGCTGCCTGCCGGATTAATGATTAAGCCAAAATCTTCTGCCTGACCGTATGCAGGGTTCAGACATGGAGTTATGACGGAGGTAAAATAATCTGCAAACACCCGCATGCGAAGTATCTGTCCGGTAATGGGGGGAGATGCCGAAATGACAATGTTACCTGAATGTGTCTCCAGTATATTATCAGTGGAGAATACAGACTCCCCAGCATCTATAAAATCACCATCATTGTTGTAATCAATGTAAACACTTACATCCTGACTGTAGGTGGTATATGTTTTTACCGTGACAGGATAGGTTGAACCTGCAGTTACCGTACTTTGGAAATAGCAAGTTCTGTTCACATACCCACCATCGGCATTGGCGTTACCGGATGCAACGTCAAGTCCATTGAAGGTAAAACCGTAAACTCCAATTGCATAATTCCCTACATTTTGTTCTACCGGAACACATGCTGAAGTTGGCATGGATCCGCCCGGAGCAGTAGTTGCCAGTGAATTGAGCAGCGAACCTCTGGATGCCACCAGGGCAGCGCGCATTCTGTCCTTTTGTTGAGAAGTAAACTTGGTCTTGCAAGCATCGCTGGAATAATCCATGAAATTGCTCACGAAAAGAGAATTGGATGAGTTGCCATCGCAGGAATTTGTCCCGCCCGGATTGCAATTACTTGCACTCCTTTTATGGGGAGGGATATCAGAACAACAATCTCCCAAAGTGCTTCCGCATTGATTTCCTGTTGGACAAGTACTGCCCGTACCGTCTCCTTCAAATGAATGATATAAATTAAAAGCATGTCCTAGTTCATGAGTAATGGTTGAATTGTACCTTGTAAAAGAATTTAAGATCGGAAAGACTGCCCCTGAGGGATCATAGCCAATTGCTGTGTAAAGCATTACAGCTCCATCCACACTTGATCCCGCCCCTGGGAAATAAGCATAGCCCTGCACACCGCCACCACCCATGTTTCCATCTATGCCGGCAACCACCCAAATATTGTAATAGCTTGTATTAGGCCACTTGCTAAGCGCTTTTATTGTAGTTTCATTCATTGAACTGCCTCCATCATTAGTAATGCCCTGCGTTGCATAATCACTTACTCCTGCACCATTCACCCTCAAAATGCCAGTTGTACTGTTGCAATTGGGATCCCGCTGAGCCAAGGCAAACTGCACCTCTATATCAATCCCGGTATAGGGGGAATTATTTCTAAAAGCATCGTTCATATTATTGATTGCGCTTTGAATCTGCGCGTCTGAAATATTAGTGCCTGAACCAACCGCCTCTCCAAGGTGAATTACATGAACTACCACAGGAATTGTATAGACTGTAGAAAGTGTGCTGAACCCTTTATTGAACTTTTGCTTCACGATCTCGTTCTGGAGCAATTGCTCGCTGGCAAGCATTCTTGCTTTATATGCGGGATCGGTTTGCATCAACCGGTCGTGAATAATGGCTGAACCGCACATTTCCTGTTGCTGATTTTGAGCAAAAGAAAATACCCCCGTGCAAATAATCATGGAAAAAACAAGTATTTTCTGTGTCATAGGATTACTGATTAAGTTAATGTTTGTTGGAACTCCCATCAGTACGCTAAATAGGATAAAAATGTTTCATCTATTTTTCAACAAAATGCCACAAATATCAACATATTACGGCTTGGCAACGATTGGGCTGTCAACAAAAATCTGGGTAGTACGCATTATAATCAGAGGAAGATTGCTATCGGTGTTGTCATGCTGGACTTGTCGAAGCATTCATAAACCCTTCGACAGGCTCAGGGGAACAGCCAACATCAGCTATAAAATTATAATGACATTTCCGTAGCAACCTGACACCAATTACTACTTAAAAACCTGCGGACAGACAGCCAAACAGTTTCGCAGTAACTTGAGAGCAGTGCAACCTGCACACAAACAAAAACAAAAAAAGAAAAGCGTATTTTAGCAACATTATTTTTGACAAATCAGAATGATAACTAAAGAAGAAGCACATAAAAAAATATCGGAACTGGTTGACAGATTTACCGACCAATACGACTCTTACAAAAAGTCGGATTACAACGAGACACTGACCAGACGGGATTTCATTGACCCGTTTTTCAAAGTATTGGGTTGGGACATTGACAACGAAGAGGGCTACGCAGAAGCATATCGGGAAGTAATTCACGAAGACAAAATAAAAGTTGGCGGAGCAACCAAAGCCCCCGACTATTCTTTCCGACTGGTTGGCGGCAAGCGACTGTTTTTCGTTGAAGCAAAAAAGCCAAGTGTAGTTGTTAAAGATGAAATTCCCCCTGCTTATCAAATCCGCAGATACGGATGGAGCGCTAAACTTCCTATCAGCATCGTTACCGACTTTGAGGAGTTTTCCATTTATGACTGTACTATAAAACCAAACCCCACAGACAAAGCATCAACAGCACGGATAAAATATTTGACCTTTCGGGAATATCTGAAAGAGTTTGACTTCATCTGGGAAACATTCAGCAAAGAGAGAGTTTTGAAAGGTAGTTTTGACAAGTTTGTGCAGAGCGACACATACAAAAAAGGCACGGCTACCGTTGACAAAGAATTTTTGCAATCGCTTGACAGTTGGCGGACATATCTTGCGACAAGCATCGCATTAAACAACAAAAAACTTGACGAGGACGAAATAAATTTTGCAGTTCAGCAAATCGTTGACCGAATTATTTTCCTGCGAATCGCAGAGGACAGAAGTGTTGAACCCTACGGACAATTAAAAGAAGCACTTCTTGCCCCCCTCTCCTCTGGGAGAGGGGCTGGGGGTGAGGTCTACAAAAATCTTTTTGAGCAGTTCCAAAAGGCAGATGAAAAATACAATTCAGGAATTTTTGATTTCAACAAAGACCGCATCAGCGAACATTTGAAAATTGAAAACAAAATTATTAAGACAATCATTACTGACTTATATTACCCAAGTCCGTTTGCGTTTGACGCAATGCCGGTTGAAATTTTAGGAACTGCCTACGAGCAGTTTCTCGGAAAAGTAATCCGCATCACGCCAGCACATCACGCAAAAATTGAGGAGAAACCCGAAGTCCGCAAAGCGGGAGGTGTCTATTACACGCCTCAATACATTGTGGAATACATCGCAAAAAACACAGTCGGAAAACTAATTGATGGAAAAACACCGAAAGAAATAAGCAAAATAAAAATTGTTGATCCCGCTTGCGGTAGCGGAAGTTTTTTGTTGGGTGCATATCAGTATTTACTGGACTTTCATAAAAATTATTATTCCGAAAACGGCAAGCCGTCAAAAGGAAGTTCCCCTCTCCTTCGGAGAGGGGCAAGGGGTGAGGTGCTTACACCAGAAGGACATTTAACCACGGCCGAGAAGAAAAGAATTTTGCTCAATAATATTTTCGGAGTTGACATAGATGTAAATGCAGTTGAAGTAACCAAGTTGAGTTTGCTTTTAAAATGTATGGAAGGCGAAACTTCCGCTTCTATTGCTCATCAGTTATCAATTTTTCACGAAAGAGTTTTGCCAACACTTGATGAAAACATAAAAGACGGAAACAGTTTAGTGGATATTGATTTTTATGATGGACAAATTGATTTTGGCGATGAAAAAAAGATTAAACCATTCAACTGGCAAAGAGCATTCCCCGAAGTGTTTAATATAAAAATAAAACCAATTTCCGAACCTGACTCGAAAGAAAAATTAAAGAAAGCGCTTATTAAATCAATAGAAGCAGAAAAAGAATTGAATGTTGCGATGAAAGATTACATTAACAAGGTTGAAGAACCACAAGTTGCTTATGCTTTAAAAGGTGGATTTGATGTGGTAATCGGAAATCCACCTTGGGTAGATTTAAAAGGGCATCCGCCAGAACTTACCAGTTATTATTTTGATAGATACAAAACAACGGAAAACCGAATTAATCTTTACGCAATCTTTGTTGAAAGAGGACTTCAACTATTAAATTCAAAAGGAAAATTCGGCTTTATCATTCCCAATTCAATTTTATATCAAAGTTCCTATGAGAAATTAAGAAAACTGATAATTGAGAATTGGAAAATTGAAAAGATTGTTCGCCTGCCTGACAATACCTTTCAAGGAGTAAAAGCAGAGACCGTAATAATTACAATAGGAAATGAAACAAAAAAAGCAGAATGTATTATTTATGACAGACAAGATACAATTACTGAAATCACCTTGAACAATGCCAAAGAAGTGAATTATTTAAACACAAAAAAATGTTTGAAGAATGAATTTGCATCGCTTGACATTTTTACAAACGATGAAATAAAAATACTTCTAAATAAAATTGAGGCAAACAAAACAGAATTACAAAATGTAAGTGATTTTACATTGGGAGTAACTCCTTATGATAAATATAAAGGACACACTCAAAAACAAATTCAAGAAAGAGTATTTCATTCAACAAAAAAAAAAGATAAAACATTTAAGCCAGTTTTAGAGGGTGCTGATGTTACACGATATTTTGTAAAATGGGGCGAGAATGAATATTTAAGTTACGGAGATTGGCTTGGCGCACCGAGACAAAAAAGATTTTTCACGAAGGAAAGAATTTTAGTTCGGCAAATTGTAAGTGGAAATCCTTTAAGAATTTATGCTGGTTATTCGGCTGAGGAATTATACAACACGCAATCAATTTTTAATATTGTTACAAAAGAAGATAGCGATATTAATATAAAATATCTTCTTGCTCTTATTAATTCCAACCTGATAAATTTTTATCACGGCAACAAATATCTTGACTTATCTAAAAACCTTTTTCAAAAAATACTTATTCAGAATTGTAAAAGGTTTCCGATTAAAATAATTGACGAGAAAAACAAAGCAGAAAAATCTTTGCAAGATGAAATCGTAAAACTCGTTGACCAGTTATTAAAACTCAATGAAGAAAAAGCAGAAGCCAAACTGGAAACAAAAATAAATCAGTTGAAATCAAAAATTGATTATTTCGAAAGCAGAATAAACGAAATCGTGTATCAACTCTACGGATTGACAGCAGAAGAAATAAAAATTGTGGAGGGGAAATGAAAATGTGGCTAAAGCCCTTTTTTATTGAATTTATTATTTACAGTTTACTAAAGTAAACTGCAATAGATGAGTGAGAGAAGCAAATATTTATTGCAGTCAGTTTTAACTGACTGATAAAATAAAAACAATTAATTTTGGCTTTAGCCACATAAAAAAATTATGAGTTGGGTAAGAATATGGGTTCATTTAGTTTTCTCTACTAAAAACAGAGAACCATTTTTAAATTCAAAAGAATTAAGAAAAAAAGTATTTCAGCACATCAAGGAAAATGCTAAAGAAAAAGACATCTGGCTTGATTGTGTCAATGGATATTCTGACCACACACATTGTATGGTTTCATTAAACAAAGAACAATCTATCAGTAAAGTTGCCCAATTAATAAAAGGAGAATCATCCTTTTGGATAAATCAAAACAAACTTGTTGAAGGAAAATTTATCTGGCAGGATGATTACTGGGCTGTCAGTGTCAGTGAAAGTCATTTAGAGCAAACAAGGCAATACATATTTAATCAGGAAGAACATCATCGCAAGACAACATTTAAAGAAGAAGTAGATGATTTTATGAAAAAATACGGATGGCAGCATATACTGGGATAAATATGAAAAACCCAACAAAAAATATTTTGCATCAACTTATCAAAAAAGAGAAGAAAATATTTTATTGCTTTCAAGATGGACGGATGAAGATATTGAAGAAATGATAAAAAGATACAGAGAAGCGAAGGAAATAGCAGAGAAAGAAAATCGTTTTGAATCATATAAACTTCTTGAAGAAAAATTATCACAATTGTATGCAGCAAAAGATTTAAAATTCAGTTACGCAGATGAAGCCAGCGATTGGATACATTGGTGATTAATTATTGCGAGAGCAGAATAAATGAAATCGTGTATCAACTTTACGGACTAACAGAAGAAGAAATAAAAATTGTGGAAGGAAAATAAAAAAAGTAAGGACATAGAAAATCTGGAGCAAGAGTTCAACAGATCATTTAGTTGAATGGGCAAATGCAAAAAAGTGTAAACTTGCATCAGGATTATCAACCAAAAGTGTCAACCTATTTCAGGACGAGTTACTTCTAAAAAAAGTCAAATGGAATTCACCGCAAAACAAATTTCCGAATTGTTAAACGGAAAAATAGAAGGAAACCCAGATGTAAAAGTGAGCAAACTTTCAAAAATCGAAGAAGGAGAATCCGGATCAATTTCTTTTCTTTCCAATCCCAAATACACCCGGTTTATTTATTCTACAAGGGCCTCTGTGGTTATTGTGGATAAAGATTTTGCCGCTACCGCTTCCGTTTCGGCAACACTTGTGCGTGTTGATAGCGCTGAAGCTGCATTTGCACAACTTCTTGAAAAATATAACCAGGTAAAACTCAACAAAACAGGCATTTCAAAACTGGCTTTTATTTCCCATTCAGCAAAAGTGGGAGACAATATATATGCAGGCGAGTTTGCGGTGATTGGAGAAAATGTATTTATCGGGAATAATGTAAAAATATATCCGCAGGTATATATTGGAGATAACACCGTGATTGGAGATAATACAACCCTGTTTGCTGGCGTAAAGATTTATTCAGACAATGTCATCGGTCAAAGATGTATCCTTCATTCAGGAGTTGTTGTTGGCAGTGATGGATTTCGCTTTGCCACCGAAGCACAGAAAAAAATTCCGCAGATTGGAAATGTGATCATTGAAGAGGATGTGGAAATTGGCGCCAACTGCGCCATTGACCGGGCAACACTGGGTTCGACCATTCTGCGGAAAGGAGTTAAGTTAGACAACCTTGTCCACATTGCACACAACGTAGAGATAGGATCGAACACCTACCTTGCGGCAGGCTGCATTATAGCAGGCTCGACCAAGATCGGAAGCAACTGCATGTTGAGCGGACAAGTAGGAGTTGTAGGGCATCTTACAATTGCTGACAACACGATACTTGCAGCACAGGCAGGAGTTTCAAAAAGTATTGACAAAAAAGGCGGAGCCTATCTTGGCTCACCTGCATTTGAAATAAATAAATACAGAAAAGCATATATA
>SCSP01000387.1 GCA_004297845.1 Bacteroidota bacterium
GAAAAAATCCTGCTGGAAGCATCTCTTGAAGTTGTAAAAACCGGTGCGCTGATTGGAATGCAGGACATGGGAGCGGCCGGAATTACCTGTTCTACTTCGGAAATGTCGGCAAAGGGAGAGCATGGCATGAAGATATATCTTGACAAAGTTCCCCTTCGTCAGCAAAATATGACAGCATGGGAAATCCTTTTGAGCGAATCACAGGAAAGAATGCTGATGGTGATCAAGAAGGGTAAAGAAAAGGCCATTGAGCAGATACTGGATAAATGGGATATCCCGTATGCAGAGATCGGTGTGGTAACGGATACAAAACGCCTGGAGTATTATCTGAACGGGGAACTGATCGCGGATGTTCCCGCAGAATCACTTGTGTTGGGCGGTGGAGCGCCTGTTTATACAAGGGAGTTTAAAGAACCTGCCTATTTTGCCGAATCAAAAAAGTTTTCTGCTGAAAAAGTAAAGGAACCCAAGGACCTGAAAGAAGTTGTCAGATTTTTACTCTCACATCCCAACATTGCCTCCAAACATTGGGTGTATAATCAGTATGATTCCATGGTGGGTACGGTGAACCAAAGCACCAACGCTCCTTCGGATGCAGCGATCGTAAACATTAAGGATACCGACCGTGCCATTGCACTGAAGGTGGATTGCAACGCCAGATATGTATATGCGGATCCTGAAAAGGGCGCCTCCATCGCTGTTTCGGAAGCGGCAAGGAATATTGTCTGTTCCGGTGGCGAACCTCTCGCCATCACCAATTGCCTGAACTTCGGCAATCCGTATAACCCGGAAGTATATTGGCAGTTTGTCAGCGTGATAAAAGGAATGGGCACTGCCTGCAAAAAATTCGGCACCCCTGTTACAGGAGGGAATGTGAGTTTCTATAATCAATCCTCATACGAAGGTCCTGTGTTTCCTACTCCAACCATCGGAATGCTGGGCTTGCTTGAAAAAAAGAACAGGATGACCCTCGACTTCAAACAGGAAGGCGACCTGATCTATGTTATCGGAGAAATGCGCGATGATATTGCCTGTTCGGAATATTTGTATTCGTATCACAAAGTAAAATTATCTCCTGCTCCGTACTTTGATCTGGAGGAGGAACGTAAGGTTCAGCAGGCGGTAAGCGCTATAATTAAGAAAGGATTAATACGCTCTGCACACGATTGCTCCGATGGAGGATTGTTCGTTGCACTCGCTGAATCTTCTATTCACAGCGGGAAAGGGTTTGATATCAGTACCGATGCATCCATACGTACAGATGCATTCCTCTTTGGAGAAGGGCAGAGCAGGGTAGTGGTTACTGTTCGTCCCGGAGATGAAGACAGCTTCCTGCACGAAATGATGGAACGCGATGTGGATTTTTCTTTTCTGGGTGCAGTAATGGGCGATGAAATGACTGTAGACGAAGAAATGTTCCTGAAAGTAGAGGAAGGAAAGCAGTTGTATGAAACTTCATTGGAGACCCTGTTAAAATAGGAATGCAGGACGAACTTTACACCACAGGCGCTGTGAGCGGGAAAAATTTCTTTGTGTATCTCCGTTTTCTCAGCACCTCTGTGATGCTGCTGTTTGCATTTTTATCTTTTTCTCAAACCACTTATTCAGAGTATCTTCACGCTGCACGTCAGAAAGAATCTTCCGGTGATATTAGCGGTGCAATTGCAGCTTGTTCCTGGGCCATTTCTCTTAAAGATGATCTTGACAGTGCCTATTTCCTGCGTGGAGTTGCTTTTTTGAAAACAGGAGAATTAAAAAGCGCCACGAATGATCTCAGCAAAGCGATCAAGATTAACCCGCAATATGCCGATGCGTATTTTTTCAGAGGAATTGTAAAAGCATCGAAGCAGGATTATATCGGAGCCGTCAAGGATATCAGCAGAGCAGCAGAGATCGATCCGAAAAATCCAAAAATATTTTATAACCGGGCCATAGCAGAAGCCTACATGGGCGATTACAGCGATGCTATTGATGACCTGAAAAAAGCAATTGAACTGAAGCCGGATTACATTGAAGCTTATTACAGCCGAGCCTACTGGCAGGATATGAGCGGAAGTTATTATGAAGCCATTGCCGATTATCAGAAGGTGACCGAATTAAATCCTAAACATATCGAAGCATATATAGGTATGGCAACCGTGAAATATATGAACGGAGAAAAGGAATCAGCATGTTCTGATCTGAAAAAAGCAATTGGAATTGGAAGTATAAAGGCGGAAGAGCTCAGTAATGTTTTTTGTAAATAAGAGAAAGATTAAAATGAAAATAAGGACAAAATTTATATTTCTCGCCTGTAGGCTGCTCCCATTTACCTTATACCTTATACCTTATACCTTGCATTCGCAATTCATTATTATTCCTGCTATCAACAATGCCACCTGCTCTTACGATAGCAACGGCAGCATCTCAGTTTCTGTTTCAGGTGGCGCAATTCCTTATACCTATCTCTGGTCGCCCGGAGGAGAAGCAAGTTCGTCAGTTACCGGACTTGTTCCGGGAACATATGAGGTTACCATTACCGATAATGCCGGCATTGATTCAACGGTTTCATATGCAGTGGGCCCTTCCCCGGTGGTAAACGATACAGCAGGTAAAATAACCCTCCCTCTTTGCACTAACAATGGCAGTATTCTATTAAGTGTTTCAGGAGGAACCCTAAGCTACCAGTACGCATGGAGCAACGGCTCGCCCAACGTGGGCATCACCCAGCTTACTGCCGGGGATTACTCCGTTGTAGTTACAGATGGAAATAACTGTATGGCAACATTTAATTTTTTTCTTCCTGAAAAAAAATGTTTTGTGAACCCTGAACCTTATTTTACCCCGAACGGTGACGGCATCAACGATACTTGGCTCATTGCAAACAGCGGGTATTTTCCCGATGCCAGAGTGATCATTTTTAATCGGTGGGGTGCCAAAGTGTACGATCGTAAAGGCACGTATGAATCCTGGGATGGAAAAAGTTATTTGGGCGTACCGGTCCCTGATGCGGTGTATTATTATTTTTTCTATCAGGATAAGGAGGATAAGCAGAAAGCCGCAAAGAATGGAAGTGTAACGATTCTAAGATGATGGTTAATGTGAAATCCAAAATTTATTTTAAATGAGAAATATGATCGTTTCAATAAAATATTATTCCATTCTTGTCTTGGTATTCCCATCAGTCATCAGCTATCTTCCATCAGCCCTTTCCCAGCAGACTCCCCAATACACGCAGTTTATGCTGAATAATTACGGAATTAATCCGGCAGCCTGCGGAGCGTTTAATAATAAACTGGATGCACTTATCGGAGTGAGAAGGCAATGGGTGGGATTTGAAAATATGCCCGTAACTTCTTTCATAAACGTAACTACTTATTTTGGAAGAAGAGGAGGTGGTCTCAGTTCAGGCTGGCACGGAGTGGGTGTTGTCTGGCAGGGAGATAGAATGGGTACAAATATCAAAGTGGATGACTTCTATGGATCGTATACTTTCCTCATGCGCCTGATGAGAAAAGGGTTCGTGTCATTCGGCATGGCAGTGGGTGCAAGAAGATACGGTTTTCGTATCAATAATCCCATGGATCCAATTCTTACTTCAAGAAATGTATGGCTGTATCCTGATTTTATACCCGGCATCAAATTTTTCAACAGCATTTGGACGTTTGACCTTTCCGTGAAGCAATTGTATAAATTCAACGTGAAGCAGGGTAATGACATGGTCGGATCTCCTACAAAGCTTTCGCCACATATTTATTTTTCTGCCTCCAGAAAGTGGTGGCCTAAATCCCATCTGCTCGTCATGCAATCGTTGCAAATGAAATATAATTTTGCTTCACTTCCCTCATTCGATTACAGCATGATTGCTTACCTGAACAAATATTTTGCGGTGGGCGGGTTATACAGGCATTTTGATTCGTTTGCTGCAATCGTGCAATACCGCTTTGAAAAATTAGTCATCGGAGTTTCTTATGAATACAGCATTGCTCCTTATAGGATAGGGTTTGCCAATACGCAGGAATTTATGCTGGGGCTTTCTCCTTCTCCTTTCAGTGGCAGTGAGGGAGCAAGCCATTACAAAACAGCGGAATGTCCTACGTTCAATTATTAGGAAATAAATGAAAAGGATTTGGCGCATCTTTCTTAAAATATGTTTATGGTTTTTTATTCTCAGTACAGGCTCAACCATTATTTTCCGTTGGCTCCCCGTTCCTGTAACTCCGCTGATGCTCATGCAGTGCGTCAACCAGATGTTTGACGACAAGCGTGACTTGAGGCTGAAAAAGGATTGGGTTCTGCTCAATGAGATTTCTCCGAATCTGCAACTGGCGGTAGTATGTTCGGAAGATCAGAATTTTTTGGAGCATTATGGTTTTGAC
>SCSP01000388.1 GCA_004297845.1 Bacteroidota bacterium
CAAGAAGGAATTCCCCTTTTGCGAAGTCAGAATATTTATTCGGAAGGTTTGATTTTAGATGATGTTGCTTATATTTCAGAGGAAGTTGACGAGCAAATGAGCAATAGTAGAATTCAGGAAGGAGATGTTTTGCTGAATATTACTGGAGCTTCAATCGGAAGATGTTTTTATGTTCCAAAGAATTTTGGTAGAGGTAATGTAAATCAGCATGTATGTATTCTCAGACCAATTCAATCCAAAATTACAACTGAATATCTATACTCTTTTTTGATTTCAGGCATTGGGCAAAATTTGATTGATGCTTGTCAGAATGGTGCTAATAGAGAAGGGTTGAATTTTCAGCAGTTAAAATCTTTTGTAATTCCATTACCTGAAATTTCAGAACAAGAAGAAATTTTGAAACACATCCAAACCGAAACCCAACGCATAGACAGCACCGTTTCAAAAATTGAAAAGGAAATAGAGTTGATGAATGAATACAGAACAGCATTGATTAGTGAAGCAGTAACAGGTAAAATAAAAGTAACATGAGTAAAAATCCTATACATACTGAAGCCACTTTTGAATCAGCTATTACCGAGTACCTCTGCAATAACGGCTGGCAACAAGGCAATGAAACTGATTTTAATGCGGAGTTTGCTTTAGATAAAAAAGCTGTATTGCATTTTATTCAAACATCCCAAAGTAAGGAATGGGAAAAGTTATGTGAGTATTACAAGGACGATACCGGGAGCAAATTCATCCAACGTTTGATTAAAGAGCTTGATTTAAGAGGAATGTTGGATGTAATTCGTCACGGTATTACGGACAGCGGAATAAAATTTAAACTCGCTTATTTTAAGCCCGACAGCGGTTTAAATCCCGAAACTACTGCGCTGTATAAGCAAAACAACCTGCAAATAACAAGGCAGGTGCATTTCTCCACCAAGAACAACAAAAGCATTGACCTGCTTCTTTCCCTGAATGGCTTACCCATCGCCACCATTGAACTGAAAAATCATTTTACAGGGCAGGCGGTAAATGAAGCAATGGAACAGTACAAGACAAGCCGTGACCCTAAAGAACCCTTGTTTCAGTTTAAGAAAAGAGCATTGGTGCATTTTACTGTTGATTCTGACGATGTTTATTTCACTACAAAACTTGAATCTGCAAGCACACGCTTTTTCCCTTTCAATAAGGGATATAAGGGAGGCGCTGGTAATCCCCCGGCAAAGGACTATGTAAGCTATCGTACAGCGTACTTTTGGGAGGAAATACTGAGCGTTGATAGCTGGCTTGAAATATTAGGAAGATATGTACTTCTTCAAAAAGAAGATTTTACAGTTGATGGCAAAAAGTTTACGAAGGAAAATTTACTATTCCCCCGCTATCATCAATTGGATGTTGTGCGAAAAATTACTGCTCATGTAAAAGCAAGCGGAACCGGAAAAAATTATTTGGTTCAACATTCTGCAGGAAGCGGAAAGAGCAATTCCATTGCCTGGCTCGCCTATCGTTTGTCATCGCTATACGCTGTGAACGATAAGAAAATATTTGATTCTGTAATTGTCATTACCGACAGAAACATATTAGATACGCAACTGCAAAACACCATTTACCAGTTTGAACATAAGACCGGAGTAGTGCAGCGCATTGATGAAAGTTCCAAGCAACTTGCAGAAGCAATAACAAGCAGTACCAATATTATCATTACCACTTTGCAAAAATTCCCTTTTGCGCTGAATCATTTAGCCGAAATTCCTAATCGCAATTACGCTGTCATCATTGACGAGGCGCATAGTTCGCAAGGAGGTGAAGCCAGCCGGAAAATGACGGAAGCATTGGTAGGTAAAAATGTTTCTCTTGATGAATCGGAAAAAATTGAAACTGAAATTGAAAACACGGAAGAAGATGAAGAAGATAATATCAGGGAAATAATTCGCAAAAGAGGCCCTCAAAAAAACATTAGCTTGTTTGCCTTTACCGCAACGCCCAAAGCCAAGACGCTTCAGGTGTTTGGCGTGAAAGATGCAGAGGGTAAACCAACTCCCTTTCATCTTTATACGATGCGTCAGGCAATCGAGGAAGGATTTATACTTGATGTGCTGAAGAACTACACTACTTATGAGGCGTTCTATCGCTTCTGTAAAACAATCGAAGACGATCCTGAACTGAACAAACGCAAGACAGCGAG
>SCSP01000389.1 GCA_004297845.1 Bacteroidota bacterium
CCAAATATGATATAAATCATATTTGGTTTTTTCAGGAATTATCCTTGCAGTTCCTGTTCTAACTCAATGGCTTTAGGAAAGAGGATGTTGTTCTCCAGATGAATGTGCTGGTGCAGATCCGCTTCAAACTCCTGCAACTTGGCATATGCATAGCGGAAGCTATTACAGGCATTTGTTGGCAGTTTGTAATTAATGGTTGCTTTCCGGATTTTCTCCATCAATTCCCCAACAATATCGTGTTCGTGTTCCATCATTCTGATGGGATTTTCCACAGTGCCGAATGGAGATTGTAAGCAGGATTTATTTGATTTTCTCTGTTCCGAAAGTTGTTTGATGTATGGAAAAAGTATGTTTTCTTCCTTCATCATATGGCGATTAAGCTCATTCATCACCTGTGTGAAGAGGGTAGCTGCTTCTATTGTTTCCGGGTTCTGAATACCGTGAACTTTTGAAACTTTTTGGATGTATTCGAAAATAAGAGGCATTGCCCGGATAATGTATTTGTGATGAGTCTGAATAATATAATCGGCAAGAAAACCCAACTCCCATAAATTGAAATCCTGTGATGGCAATTGCCCGGATATTTCGGCCTGGCTCAACTCTCTTTCCAGTTCTGTCTGGTTGATTCCTTTTTCTTTACAGACTTTGGATAATGATTTTTTTCCACCACAGCAAAAATCAACACCATATTTCTTAAATACTTCCACTTTTCGGTAATCTTTCGCGGCAAGCTCTCCTACAGTTGGCTCAATTAAAGTTTTCATAGTTTATGTTTTGTTACGAAGCTATACTAACACCATTTGCAGAAATATGACGAAGGTCAGTATTTGAAAAAAATATGATGGTCATCACAATCCACCATCCTTGTGCTGCATACTTTCGTTTTATGAGCAGTACAAACGTAGCTTTGTTTTTCAGCGTGCTTACTTTTATAGCCAGTGCGGGTATTATTCTATTTATGAGAGCCATTCGATTATCGAAGATGAACATCATTAAGCATGGATTCTATTTAATTCTTGTTTCGTTCCTTTGCGGAATGTTGCTGATGGGATGGGTAATTATTAAGGGTTAAGGAACTCTTTCCATGTTCGGATCAAAGCGAAAAGTCGTTCTAAAACAAAAAGGCTGCATAGATTATTCTATGCAGCCCGGTTGATTCTTCCTAAAAGCATCCCCCTACTTTAAGAAATTCGGTTTGAATGTCAACATCAAGTATGCCCAGTTTTGAGTTTCATCGTACTTGCCACCCTTAATAGCTTCCATAGATTCTGTGGCAAGCATATGTGAGTATCCTATTGTAGTTGAAAAATTTGCGTTGAAATTATATACATAGGTCAGGTCAATCTCTGTTCCCAATGAATTGTTCATAGCTGTATACTTCCCGTTTGTGGTCAGTCCTTTCACATCCAAAATATCCGCTCCTGATATAAACTGGTGAACATCCAATCCTACCCACCATTTTTCTGCCTTGTATTTTAATTTTAAATAAGCATCAGTAAGACCCACATTCGCGTGCCCGCTTCCTGCATAGAAGTAATCTATGAATCCATTAAATTTATGTCCTGTGCCGTATAAGGGATTAAAATTATGGACTACATCTTTATAAGTTTTCGTAGTATCGGTCTGACTTTGCCCACTTAATAATTCAGTACCCAATCCGATAGTGAATTTTTTATTTAGTGTGTAGGACGCATCCACACCAATCATATTAGCCTGAATATCCTTTTTTGATCCGTCTACTCCCGTCTGGTAATAGAATCTACCGCCCGCAAACAAGGCATCTTTCTTGTATTCAAGGTGTGTTCCAACCGTTCCGCTGAATCGGGTGCTGTTAACCACCACCGGAGATTGCATTCCGTTTGCCAACGCAAGGACAGAGGCGCTGAAACTCTTTACCTTTTTATTCAGCCATAGATAATAAAGTTCTTTGTAGCTGCTGGCAACTGTATAACTTGTTGCAATGTTAGATTCCGCATTTTGATTATAAGCTGCGCCCAAATGTGCTGTAAAGGTACTGTCCTGATACTTCAGCACAACTGCATCGTGGCTTCTGCCTTGTTGAGCCCATCCCACAAATCCTAGAATCCTTTCATCATCGTATCCTATTTCCTGTCTGCCACTTTTAAACCCGAAGTTCTTGTTGAACCAGTACTCTCCCCATGCTTCATGAATAGAGGTGAGCCCATCTGTAACATTTTGCTGAGATTGACTTCCCCAAACTCTTACATCCTGTAAAACAACACCTGTTTTAAATTTTTCTGCGCCATAACCAAAATTGAGACGAGTTCGTTGAGAAGTGAACAAAGCAGCATTCTGTGCCGAGTCAATTAATGTTCTGTATCCATGACGATACTCCGTCCTTGATCTTAACTCGCCCGTTAATGTCATTTGTGCTGAAAGTGAAATTGAGAACAACATCCCTCCAGATATGGTAAAGTATTTTAATTTTGTTTTCATATAATTTGTTTTTAGTGAGCCAAAAGTATGGGGTTGTATTTATTTTGGTAATGATTTTGCTCAGGTAGGGTTATGATGTTTCTCAGCAGACTTTTTTATTTCATACTCTTGAAAGTGAAAAACATAATACCATTATATATACGAAAGCATTTTCCATTTTTTAGTATTTTCTGAAACCATGATGCAAATCATAAATAAGTATGACCAAAGGAAGTGTGTTTACAAGTTAGTTTAAAAGTTAAAAATTAAAAACTTGTTATGTTTTTTTTCTATGCTTAATTTGCGTTCCGCTTTTAAAACAACGAATAAAAATATTTATCTTAACTTTATGAAAAATGATAACTGAAGAAATGGTCAGCAAAAAAGAAAATTCTTTCCTTGAGGCGCGGAAATCTGCTTTTAAGAACAACCAACAGGAACTCACCTACAAGGAAATTCTGGAATTGTGCACGGCTTATTTTAATGGTGATGATCTTGCGGCATCCACCTGGCTGAACAAATATGCCATGAAGGACAAGAGCGGAAATTATTTAGAGTATACGCCAGAAAGTATGCACAGGAGGATGGCAAAGGAGTTTGCGAGAAAGGAAAATGACTATCTGCAACGATCGAAACTGAATGGAAATGCTTCGGGGCTGTCTTCGTATGGCCAAAAAAGAGACCACCTTACAGAGAAAAAAATATTCGATTTGTTTAACGAATTCAAGTACATTGTTCCGCAAGGAAGCGTGATGTCTTCTCTTGGAAATGAAAATATTATTGCATCTCTTTCGAACTGCATTGTGCTCCCTGAAATATTTGATTCCTATGGAGGAATTTTTTATTCTGATCAGCAAATGGCACAACTGTTTAAACGAAGATGTGGAGTGGGTCTGGATCTTTCTACCCTTCGCCCTTCGGGATCGCATGTTTCCAATGCGGCCGGTACAACCACGGGCGCAGTCTCTTTTATGGATCGTTTTTCCAATACAACACGCGAAGTTGCTCAAAACGGCAGAAGAGGAGCTCTGATGATTACCCTTGACATCGCACATCCTGATGTTGAACAATTTATCACCATAAAACAGGATTTATCAAAGGTTACAGGGGCCAATATCTCAGTGCGTATCTCCGATGAATTTATGAAAGCCGTTTCTGATAATGCGAATTTTACCTTACGCTGGCCCATTGATTCTGAATCTCCTGTATTTTCAAAATCCGTACAAGCTCGGGATCTTTGGAGCACTATTATTAAGTGTGCGCACAATACGGCCGAACCGGGTATTATTTTCTGGGACAGGCAGCATCATTATTCCACCTCATCGGTTTATCCAGGCTTTAAAAATGTTTCAACCAATCCATGTTCTGAAATTGCCATGCAAGGCGGAGACAGTTGCAGGTTGATAGCGATTAATCTTTTCAGTTTTGTTGAAGCCCCATTTTCTAAAAGCGCAAAATTCAATTATAAAAAGTTTTACGAAACCACCTATGAGGCGCAACGTTTAATGGATGATCTGGTAGATCTTGAACTCGAAGCAATTGAGCGTATACTGGCCAAAATCCACTCTGACAAGGAACCGGATTATATTAAGCAGGTTGAAGTGGAGACATGGAAATTGCTTTATAATGCAGGAAAGAAGGGGAGAAGAACAGGGCTGGGTTTTACAGCTTTGGGAGATGCGGTAGCTGCATTAGGTTATAAATTTGATTCTTCTGATTCAATAGCCGAGATTGATGAGATCATGAAAACGAAGTGCGAAGCAGAATTTGATAGTAGTATTGATATGGCTATTGAACGCGGGAAGTTTGAAGCATTTGATATGAAGTATGAACATACGTCTGAATTCGTTCAAACGCTGGAAAAGGAGTTGCCGCACGTTTATAGCAGAATGACAGAATTCGGAAGAAGAAATATTTCAATTAGCACCGTGGCCCCTACGGGTACTCTGAGTATGCTTACGCAAACTTCTTCAGGTATTGAGCCTGTGTTTATGCTTTCTTACAAAAGGAGAAGAAAGGTGAACCCGCATGATAAGAATTCTCGTGTAGATTTTGTAGATCCACTGGGAGATTCCTGGCAGGAGTTTATCGTTTATCACCCAAAATTAAAACTGTGGATGGATGTAACGGGCGAAACAGACATAACAAAAAGTCCGTATAGTGGGTCTACCGCCTCTGAGATTGATTGGAAAAAACGAATAGAACTGCAATCTGTAGTGCAGAAGTACACAACACATTCTATTTCTTCCACTATTAATCTTGCTTCCGATGTGTCAGTTGAAAAGGTAGGCGATATTTATATGGAGGCATGGAAAAAAGGCTTGAAGGGTATTACCGTTTATCGTGATGGATCCCGCAGCGGGGTGCTGGTGGCAACTGATGAAAAGAAGAAAGGAAAAAAATCGGATTCGATTATTGAGACAAGGCCTCCAAAGCGTCCAAAATCCCTTGAAGCGGATGTAATCCGTTTTCTGAACCATAATGAAAAATGGATTGCAGTTGTGGGTATCATGAATGGTCGGCCTTACGAGGTCTTTACCGGAAAAGCCGAAGATTCATTTTTCATTCCTGCTTGGGCAGAGAAAGGTTGGGTGATTAAGAATGTTGGTGAGGGTGGAAAAAAGAGATACGACTTTCAGTTTATGGATAAAGAAGGATATCGTATCACCATCGAAGGGCTGTCGCGCGCATTCAACAAAGAGTTTTGGAATTATGCGAAACTTATATCCGGGGTTCTTCGCCATGGTATGCCCTTGCCGCATGTGGTTAACATGATCGAGAATCTTCATTTTATCAGCGATAATATTAACACATGGAAAAACGGTGTAATACGGGGATTGAAGAGATATATACCGGATGGCACACAGGCGGCTGATAAAAAATGTGCAGAATGCGGAGACCCTGAAGGATTAATTTATGAAGAGGGGTGCTTGAAGTGCAAGAGTTGCGGACAGAGTAAATGCGGATAGTTTTCAGCAAACGGAGAATTCGACCGGGGCAGCGTTCAATTTATTGTGCCTCAACAGGTTCCGGAAGAGAAAGTTCCATCACTTTTGTTTCTATACAAGCCAGGTCATTCATAAAATTACCCAGCTGTATTTCCGCATTATGTTTTAATTGAGGTATCAGATTTTTATAATATCCAATTCCTTCTATCAGGTTATTTTTAAAGCTGCTCAGGTATTTATTTTTCTTCAAGGAAAACTCCTGAACATTTTTATCCATTTCATTTTTCAGATAGTCTGCATACATTTTGAGTTCATTCACAAAAAGATTTGACCTCCTAAGTGAGTTAAGGATATTAGTTCTGCCGTAGATATGATTTACCATTTCGTTCAAAGAGAAAATTCCCGAAAAGTAGGCTAAGTTAGGTCCGGGGCAAATGTTCACAGCGTTTAGTTCGTGCGCTGGAGTTAAGTGATTTTTTATCAGCACAGCCGCTCCAAGTCCTTCGCATAAACAATCTTTTTCTACGATACTTTCTATCTCTTTTTTCAGAACTTCTTCAGGCAGGTTTTTTTCTTTCAGGGATTTTATTTTCAGGTTTTGGTATTCACGCGATGCCGAACAAATCGGCTCGGTGGTAAACTCTGTATTAAAAGCCAGGTATTTTTTATAGCATGGACTTCCCGGTCTTCCTCTGTCGATCCGATCGTGACGCTGTTTTTCAGAAGAACTTTTTCTGAAATTATTAAACGGGATGCATAAGGGGGATGCGTGGCTTAAATAATAATCCTCCTGCTTTGCTGTAGCCAGTTGCTGCAGAGTTTCATCGTCTACATTCGTGGCCTCTGGCACCAGCAAAAACGGGCTGCCCCAACCGGTACCATCCAGTTCATAATGCTTTAGCAGAAATTTGTCTTCGGCCGCCGTGCCAATCCCGCCTTGTACGGTTATTTTTAAGACGGGCTTGGAAGCATAGGATTCCTTCCCTTTTTGAGTCAATGCCTCATTACACATTTTATAAAGTTCATCACTTAATGCCTGACGCTTTTCATGGAATTCCTGAAGAATGGGTCCCAGTAAAAATCCTTCTGTAGGAAACGCGTGGCCCCCGCAGTTCAAGCCGCTTTCAATCCTGAATTCAGAGATCCATAATCCTTTTTTTGCCAGTATCTTTCCTTGTATCAAAGCGGACCTGAAATCACTCACCTTGAGGATAATTTTCTTTTTGGCATTTCCTGTTTTGTCCGGTAAAAAATCATTAAATGTTTCGCAGTATGAATACAGGCGGGGATTCATGCCTGCAGAAAATACAACGGAGGAGGATAAGTCGCTGGTAGCAAATCCGCGGAGTGCAGACATGGCATCCGCAAACTCAGCAGGAAGTAATGTGCCGTCTTTGTCATGGTTCATCCGGTCGCACTTGGTCATGATGTTCACATCTATAGACCCTGCCATCACTTTCTTGCATAATGCTTCCTGCAATGATTCTTTTTCAGTTCCGGATGGAAGCGCAATCATCTTCAAATACATTTGTTTTGAAGGAGATTTATCAGGAAGCATTTTGAAATATTTCACAATGTCTGTTCCTTCTGAAAAGTTCTGTTTTCTCATATCAGCAACCTGTTTGTTCACTATGCGTTGAATAAGATTGAGATATTCTCTTATCCGTTTTGCTCTGTAGTCAGGTTCGTTAATTGAAATTGGAGCAAATTTTTCGCCTATGTCAGCGCTGTGAAATTCTCTCATCCTCTCTATCAGGTGGTCTTCAATGATTGAAATAACCGAGGATATTCCATATCGGGCCACTTTTACGGGAGAATCAATGGTGTAAGCCAAACCCATCACGGGGATGTGGAATGTATGCTTATCGGTTGTGTCCATATTTACAAATGAAGAAATAATAGCTTGTTTTTCATTCAGGCGAATTTCGGCTTATTCAGCAAGACAAACCATGACCAACATCATATTTCCCATGTTCTAATAATGTCATTTTTGAGGACGGATTGGTTATTTACTTTATTGCCGCAATGGCATTTTTGCTAACAGGTTTGATTTTCAGATTAAATATTGTATGAAATCTGTTCCAAACATAGAGTTGCTTTCTCCCTGCGGTTCATTTGAGTCGTTGAGGGCAGCCATTCAGGCCGGATGCAACGCAGTTTATTTTGGCGTTGAGCAATTGAATATGCGTGCACGCTCCAGTATTAATTTCTCATTGGATGACTTGAAGACCATTTCATCAATTGCAAAGAAAAGTAATATCAAAGCCTACATAACTCTTAATACAATTCTCTACGATCATGATATGTCCCTCATGCGTGCCATTGTTGATAAAGCGAAAGAATATGGAGTAAATGCGGTTATTGCAGCAGATCATGCCGTAATGAACTACGCCAAAAAAGTAAAGATGTCTGTCCACATTTCCACACAGGCAAATATCACCAATATTGATTCGGTTGAATTTTATGCCCAATTTGCTGATGTAGTGGTGTTGGCCCGGGAATTAACCCTTGAGCAGGTAAAAAAAATTGTACATGAAATTAAAAGAAGGAAGATCAAAGGTCCTTCCGGTGAATTGCTGCGGGTGGAAGTATTCGTGCATGGAGCCCTTTGCATGGCAGTGTCCGGAAAATGTTATTTAAGTCTGCATTCTCATTTTGCCTCTGCAAACAGGGGCGCTTGCGTACAAAATTGCCGTAGAAACTACCTCGTTATTGACAAAGAGAATTTTACTGAATTGGAAATTGACAACGAGTACATCATGTCCGCAAAAGACCTGTGCACGATTGGTTTTCTCGATAAAATATTGGATGCGGGAGTTTCTGTATTAAAGATAGAAGGGAGGGGCCGAAGCGAGGAATATGTTTACACCACAACCAAAGCCTATCGTGAAGCAGTTGATTCTGTACATACCGGATCATTTTCCAAGGAGAACATTATGAAATGGAAAGGGCAGTTGGAAACTGTTTTTAACAGGGGATTCTGGGACGGTTATTATTTAGGGAAGGAAATAGGCGAATGGAACAACGAGTACGGATCAAAAGCAACAAAGAGAAAAATTTATGTAGGAAAAGGAGTGAAGTATTTTGACAAAATCGCCATAGGAGAATTTAAGATAGAGGCTCAATGCCTGCAAGTGGGAGATGATATTCTTATCAGCGGACCCACTACCGGAGTGATCCAGGATAAGGTCTCCGAGTTAAGGGTGAAGGATAGAAAGAAAGAAATGGCAAGAAGAGGAGATGTTGTATCGCTTCCTGTAAAAAGTAAAATACGATCATCGGATAAGTTGTATAAAGTGGTGAATGTGTAATGATCAGGATTTATCATTATCGTCAAAAATGCATTGGTTGCAATGCCTGTGTAGAGGCGAAAAAGGACAGATGGAGAATGTCAAGAAAGGACGGAAAAAGCACTTTGGTTGGAGGAAAAAATACAAAAGGAATTTATAGGACAGAAATTGAGAATGATGAATACAAGTCAATAATGGAAGCTGAAAAAAATTGTCCGGTGAAAATAATTAAGATAGAAAAGCTGTCGTGAAAAGTTTAAAATTAACCGTGAACGGTAAATACCATGAGGTGTTAGTGGGTGAGCATGAAATGCTTTCAAATGTAATTCGTGAAAAGATTGGATTGACAGGTACGAAGATCGGATGCGAACAAGGGAGTTGTGGTGCGTGCACAGTTTTAGTGAACAAGGAACCTGTTTTGAGTTGCATCACCCCGGCACTTAAGGTTGAGGATGCAGAGATCACTACTATTGAGGGACTTTCAACGGATAAGGGCCTGCATAAACTTCAGGAAAAATTTGTTGAGAAAGGGGCCATTCAATGCGGTTTCTGTACTCCCGGGATGGTGATGGTCGCATTGGATCATATTAATAAAAATCCTAAAACCACTAAGGATGGGATCAAAGAAGCTCTTGCCGGAAATGTTTGCAGATGTACCGGATACAAAAAGATCATTGATGCAGTTGTTGAATATGCAAACGAAAATCAGTCGCCAGTCCATCCGGTAAAAGATTTGGGAGGGAAAGTGGGTGTTGGAAGACCCTATATTGAGGCATCTAAAAAGGTCCAGGGCCTGGCCGACTATGCGGATGATTACAAGTTGAAAAATGCACTCCATGTAAAATTTGCTCGTAGTATTTTTCCGCATGCGAAAATTATAAGCATTGACAAAAGTGATGCTTTCCAAATTCAAGGTGTCAGGTATATAGCAACAGGAGAAGAGCTCCCTGTAAAATTCGGTGTGCTGCCTATTTCCCGGGATGAAACGGCTTTGGCAATTGACAAGGTGCGCTATGTGGGCGAAATTGTTGCCGCGGTAGCTGCTGATACAGAGGAGATAGCGGAGAGGGCTTGTAAATTGATCAGGGTAAAGTATGAGCCGCTAAAGGAATTTTTAACGATAGATGATTCTATCCATGATGTCGGCAGTAACGAAAAGATTCATGCTCATGTAAAATTCAACAACAATGTTCACAAAAAAACCGAGTTGCGTTTTGGAGATCAGCAGCAGGGATTAAAAGAGGCAGAGGTGGTGAGTAAAATGAGCTTTGAAATGGAAGGCGTCAGCCACGGTTTTACTGAACCGCATGCCGCTACCGCTTATTGGGACGAAAATGGGCTTACTATAATTACCGCCACGCAGGTTACGCATTATTTGCACCGGACACTCGCGAAAACCCTTGAGGTCCCCCTAAGCCGGGTACGTGTTATCAAACCGTACGTTGGAGGAGGCTTTGGAGGAAAAAGTGATCCCTTTCCTCACGAAATAATTATTTCTCACATTGCCCGCAAGACAGGGAAACCCGTTCGTGTGCGCTTATCCCGGGAAGAAGTCTTTCTTACTAATCATGGCCGTCATCCTTCACGAATGACCATTCAGTTGGGAGCAAACAGGGATGGAACACTAAAAGTGCTGGATGCAGATGTTGTTATTGATGGAGGCGCCTACGGAAGTTTTGGAATAGTGACCTCTTACTACAACGGAGTTCTTTTGCAGGCACCCTATAAACTGAATAATTTTGGTTTCAGAACATTCCGCGTTTATACGAACAAGCCGCAATGCGGTGCCATGCGGGGACATGGTGCGGTGAACTCTCGTTTTGCTGTGGAGAGCCTGATTGATGATATTGCACATAAAATAAAAATGGATCCCGTAGAGCTTCGAATGAAAAATTTCCTGGATCCTGACAGCTTAACAGTCGGACAATATCGAATCACTTCCAACGGAAGCCGGGAGTCCATTCAGAAAGTTGCCGATCAATCCGATTGGAAAAATAAATACGGGAAAATGAAATATGGTCACGGGTTCGGAGTTGGCTGCGGATTTTTCATCAGCGGAAGCGCCCTGCCTATTATCCGCAATGAACTGCCGCAATCCACTGTGCACTTGAAAGTAGATTTTGACGGCAGGGTGCTCATTACTTCAGGCGCTAATGATATCGGGCAGGGAAGCGATACCATGCTCGCTATCATTGTAGCGGAGGTATTGGGCATTTCAACGGACAAAATCTTTGTGATTGGAGCGGATACGCTTCTCACCCCGGTTGACTTGGGCAGTTATTCCAGCCGCGTAACATTTATGGCAGGAAATGCTGCCAAGAACGCTGCTGAAAATCTGAGAGGGGAAATTTCAGAAGCTGTTTTAAAAGGGAAAGAGATCCCAAGCGATGAACTGAATTTTATGGAGGATAGGATTTTCAGTAATGATAAGAGAATTAATCTGAGTTGGAGTGAAGCCATTGATGTTCTCACGGCAAATCGCGGGGCAGTGAGTGTCAGCGGAAAGTATATTTCTCCAAAACTGGGGGGTGATTTTAAAGGAGCCGGAGCGGGGCTAAGCCCTTCTTATTCCTTCGGCTCCTGTGTTGCAGAAGTAAAGATAGATACTAAAACCGGTCAGGTGAAACTGCTGAATGTATGGGGAGCGCACGATTGTGGAAAGGCGATTAACCCGCTGGCAGTAGAAGGTCAACTGGAGGGTTCCTGGCACATGGGAATTGGTCAGGCGCTGAGTGAGGAAATGAAATATTATAAAGGGCTGCTGGTGAATAATAACTTTCTTGATTACAAAACACCTACAACACTCGATACGCCCGACCTATATACTAACATCATTGAAACGATTGATCCTGAAGGTCCGTTTGGAGCAAAAGAGTGCGGGGAAGGGGCTTTGCATCCCGTAATACCCGCCATTGCCAATGCAATTTATGATGCAGTCGGTGTGCGAGTAAAAAAACTTCCTATAAAATCGGAGTATGTATTGGAGCTTATAAAACAAAAAGAACAATCCAAACAGGAAGTGTCAATATGAATGTGGCTCAGAAATCATACTTGAAGCCAAGGTCTGTTGAGGAAGCTATTTCTTTTGCAGGGAAAAATGGAAGTAGCTTTCGTTACCTGGCAGGAGGAACAGACGTTATGGTCAATAAATTTCAGGGAAATGAGGAAGCGAATTGTTTGATTGATATTTCCGGAATCAATGAATTGAAACAGGTGACTCGGGATGAGAATTTTCTTAAAGTAGGCTCATTGGTTAAACTGGACGATCTGAAAAATTATCCTGAAATGGAAAATGAGTTTCCGGTTTTGCTGCAAGCCGCACAGGAAGTCGCATCGCCCATGCTGAGAAAAACAGCCACTATTGGCGGAAATATTTTATGTGAGAATCGCTGCGTGTTTTACAATCAGAGCGAATGGTGGCGGGAGGCTGTAGGTTATTGCCTGAAGTGTGACGGAGATATATGTATTGCCACCGGAGGGAAGAAAAATTGTTTTTCAAAATTTGTCTCCGACATGGCGCCTGTGCTTATAGCGCTGAACTCGTTTCTTGAGATTGCTGATGCGGAGGGGGAGTACAAAGTCCGGCTGGAAGATATCTATACAGGAAATGGGCTGAAACCGAAAGAGTTGAATCAAACAGCAATTATCAGATCGATACTGATACCTGTTACTGAAAGATATACTTGCGTATTTAAGAAACTGCGCCCAAGGGAAGCTGTTGATTTTACCTCCCTCACAACGGTAGTTTCGATAGATGATCATGGAAAAATTAAGATCGTGCTGGGGGGAGTTGATCCGAAACCGGTGGTAGTGGGAGGAACTATCAGCAGCCATGTGGAGAAGCTTATAGAACAAGCAGTAAAAAAACCAAGAATTGTTGATAATGATTTTTACACGCGGCTATACCGGAAGGAAATGATCTCTGTTTTTCTGAAAAGAAGTTTTGAAGAATTGAGAAACATATTAACAATCAAATAACAAATACTATGAACAAAACAATTCAAGTGCTTTTTGACGAACACGAAACCATCGTGAATGCCATTGATGCAGCACAACAACTTAAAGCCCGGTTGGGAAAAAATGATAAACAATACGAGCAGAATGTGCGTGATCTTATCAGTTTCTTCAGAGATTATGCGGATAATTACCACCACCATAAAGAGGAACAGATACTTTTCCCGGCAATGAAAAAAAAGAATGAACTGCTTGCAGACGGAGTGCTGAAGGAAATGATGGATAACCATGCAGAATTCAGGGAATTGATAAACACTGTTGAAAAGTCCATTAATGAAAAGAATTACATTCAGGCTCAGCAGAAGCTGGATATTTATTTGGAAGCTCTTTTGGATCATATTGCCGTAGAAAATGATGAAGTTTTTCAAATGGCTGAAACATTGTTTACAGAAGCCGAACTCGAAAAAATGCTTTACGATTTTGAAGATGCGGACATAGAGATGGGAAGCGGAAAAAAACAGGAATTTGAGGAACTGGCAGACTTGCTGAGAAAGAATCTACATTATGCGGATTAACCATGAATGAGACAGCAGAAAAACAGAAAATGAATGAAAGGATCATATCTTTTCTCAGGAAAAACACAAACCTGACATTGGCCACCAGTGCAGACAATGTTCCCTATTGCGCCAACTGTTTTTACGCCTATGAGGAACAGCATGACTTGCTGATTTTCAAATCCAGTCCGGATACAAATCACATCAGGCAGGCATTGCAGAACAGAGCGGTGGCAGGTTCCATTACTCCGGATAAGCTGGATGCCGCAAAGATACAGGGCGTTCAGTTTCATGGTGAGTTTTTGGAACCCGAAAATGAGCGGCTTGACTCCCTTAGGAAAACATATTATAAAAAGTATCCGTTTGCAATGGCATTTCCGGGTAGCATCTGGGTAATTGAATTAACCGCTATTAAAATGACTGACAACACACTGGGTTTCGGAAAAAAAATTGAATGGAAACGATTCAAATAAATTATTTTACCCTCGAAATGAAAATATCCTGCAACATCCATCCTGCAACTTTCATTCTTCCAAAAGTTGCTGAGGTGATGAACTGCCCGGCCACATAACTGTTTCCCGCTGCATCCGTAGTGATAGACATGCTTTCATCATCTTCCGTTCCTCCACCCTGAATCACCCACATTAATTCGCCCCTGGCATTGTACTTGGCTACGCAGGCATCCTTGTCTCCTGCAGAAGTGATCTTGGTATTATTGAACAAAACTTCTCCCGAAATAGATCCGGCAACAAAACTGTTTCCGGCCGCATCCATAGAAACTTTTTTGTATTCGCTGAAATCCGTTCCGCTCGTGCTCTTTACCCATGATAATTTACCGTTTGTTTCAAAGCGGGCAATAAAGCCGTTACTTCCTCCCACCCGGGTAAGCACATTTTCCCCAAACATTTTTGTACCTTGAAAAACTCCACAAACAACTATCTGTCCGCTGGGAGAAATATCCATTCCATATCCTATATCATTGGCCGTTCCCCCTGCGCGTTTAGCCCACAGCAGTAATCCGCTCGGGTTGAATTTCAGAATCAGCATATCTGTGTCAAAATACCCGGCACTTGAAAGATGGGTGCCGCCAAAAACAGAATTTCCTGTAAAATATCCGGTAATATAACAATTGCCG
>SCSP01000390.1 GCA_004297845.1 Bacteroidota bacterium
CCTGACACTTCCTAAAAAGGAAGTGACAGGCGAAGAACGCCATTTTCATACTTCGCGTCAATCTTGTCGGTAACAAGATTATCGGGCAAAGTGAATGAACGGCAGAAAGAATTGTAAGAAAACTCCCTTCTTCGGAAATTTTCCCTGTCTTCCTTCTTTTCCTCTTCCTTTTCTGCGCTGATGCACAGAACTCCGTCCTGAACTTCAACCTTGAAGTCCTTGCGTTCGAGTCCCGGTGCAGCAAGTTCGATTTTGAAATCCTTGCCGTTCTCAATGATGTTTGCTTCTGGAACCACGAGTGAATCATTGGGGTCGAGGAGTCCTCCATCAAAGTCAATGATTGACGGACCGAAGAATCTGTCCGTGTTGAAGAAGTTGCTCGCCAATGAAGGGAACAAACTTCCGTTTCTTTTTTTTGATACTACGAGTGACATTGTGTTTTTTGAGTTTAAAAGGTTTAACATTTATTTTTTTGACAAGCCCAAAGATATTTTTAAACTATGCCACATGAAATGAGAGAAATCAGTTTGCGGAGTGATTGTTGTCATCCTGTGAGTAGCTATTTTTGTTCCGGTACAATCATTTTCAAAAATGTATGTTTGAAGATGGATTTCAGATTTTGCATTTGAAATAATGTTTAGTAGGCGAATAAAATAATCTTCCCCGCTGTGAACGAGTTCAACATTCTCAATAGATTGAACATTTTTATCTCTGATTATACTATGCTCTTTTTCCCTCTGCATTCTTTATCATAATAAATTCCAAAATATTATCGAGGTCTAATACTCCAACAAATTGTTGATTACTGTAAACGAAAGCTAATGAGTTTGTTCCGGCTATCATAGTAAGATAAACCTCCTCCAAAGATTGATTGGCATTTAATCGTATCGGCTCTTTATTTGCAATTGCATGAAGGATGGTGCCTTTTCCGTTATCTGAAAGTGCTTTTATTATTTCATCCCTGCCCAGCGTGCCAACAGGATGTTTGTCGGACGTAACAACAAAATTTTTACACTGCCCATTCAGTAATTTTTTTATTGCATTTTCCACTATATCGTTTTCGTCTATGGTTTCATAATTTTTCATAACAATGTCTTTCACAAATATTCCTTTCAGCATAAAACCGGCTTTGGTCATTTCGGCTTCGGCTTGTGCTCCAAGCAGGATAAATAAACCGATAAAAATTAAAAATGGACTAGTGTAAAATCCGAGAAACACAAAACCAACTGCAAGTAATTGACCAATACGTGCTGCTATATTAGTTGCAATATGTCTTTCAAACTTCATGGCAAGCAATGCTCTCAGCACCCTGCCTCCATCCATCGGGAAAGCCGGAATTAAATTAAATACTGCCAGCCATGTATTTACGATAAAAAAATTTAAAAAGAAATTGCTTTGATTTACTCCGCCTGCCAACTGAATGGTTAAATTCTGTATATCAGGGATTGTAATAAACAAGCTCGTAATTAAAACTAAAGCAATATTCACAGCAGGTCCGGCAATTGCTACTATTAATTCTTCTTTGGGCTTTTCAGGGATTCTTTCTAAACGTGCTAAGCCCCCAATGGGTAAAATTGTAATGTCTTTGGTTTTTATATTGTATCGCTTTGCCGCGAGTGAATGTCCGAGTTCGTGCAGAAAGACAGTAATAAAAATGCTGAGTATGAAAATAACCGACCATACTATTTGTTCGGTATTGTGCCCCGATCTATAGTTACTGAAAATGATATATGCTATTAGTATAGAAAATGTCCAGTGTACAAATACACTGATGCCTGCAATGTTTCCAAGTTTGAATGATCCTTTCATACTTATTTATTTAAAGTTGGTAAATGTTTACGTGTCGTTCATTATTAATGCTGCATCCCACCCATTGAATTTGAACTTTGCTTTATTGTTTGTTCACTTTTCAAAAGAAAAGCTCCTGAAATGACAACAATATCTCCTTCTTTCAGCCCTGACAAAATTTCTATTTCTATTTTGTTTTCAATCCCGGTTGTTACCATTCGTGGCTCAAACATACCGTCAGAGGTTTGTACCCATACGGAAATCATTTTTTCAACGAGGAGAGAAGATTTTGGGATAACCAATGTTCTTTTCTCATTTCGTTTCAAATAGATATATGCCATCATTCCCGGTCTTAGTTTATTTTCTTTGTTATCTACCTTCACTCTTATAAGATTTACTTTTTGGTTTGTTTCAAGAGCAGGATTATCGAAAACAATTTCTCCGCTGAATAATTTACCTGGATACACTTCAAACTCTACTGATAGTTTTGGATTCTGTCTCAAAAATTTCACTTCATCGCCATACACTTGCACTTCTATCCACATGGTACCTAGGTCAGATATTTTCGCAATGGGAGTTCCTATCTCCACATATTCACCTTCGTGGACAGATAATTCGGTGATATACCCCTCTGTATGGCTGAAAAATGAAAGTGTAGCAGATGGCTTATTTGTTTTTTCCAATTCCTGTATTTGTTCTTCGGTAATTGTCCACTGCAAAAGTTTTTTCCTTGCTCCATCTGCCAGTTGCTTTGCGGTTTCCTTTTGCGACTTGGCATTATTTAGTAGTTCCAACGCGATCAGATAATCATTTTCATCGGCAAGCAATTCCTCGCTGTAAATATCATAGAGAAGTTTGCCTTTTGAAATATATTCACCTGTATTGCGGACATAAACCCGTTCCAACCTTCCTTTTACTCGTGATGAAATTATAGTTACTTGGGTTTCGTTAAAAACAACTGTTCCTGTTAATGTACTTTGTTCAGAAATGTTTTTTACTCGCATAGTATCTATTTGAATATTCGCTTTAATTATTTCTTCCTTCGTCAGTATTACCATATTTTCCGTTCCATCATGACCTTCATGTTCAGAATGATTTATGGCATTCTCTGAACAGGAAAGCAGGAAAAGAGAAACCAGAAACGATATGATGTAGCGCAATTTCATTTTGATTTGATTAAACTTTCTCTGTCAATCATATATCCTGCATCAAACACAATTTCATCTTTGTCTGTTAACCCGCTGGTAACTTCTGCCATATTGCCTTGAGAAACTCCTTTTGTAATGTTCTGAGCCTGAAAAATGTATTTTCCTTTTTCTGGTTCGCCCGTTTTTACCCAAACAATACTTCTCCCTCCGAGAAAGAGTATACTGCTGTTTGGAATCAATAATTGTTTTGTTTTAACAGAATTTACTTTTGCTGTCAGCAGCGAGTTTATTTTAAGCAACCCCGATTCATTGTTCAGATAAATTCTCGCGGATAGGAATTTTTGTCCATTTTGAAGAACGGGTTCAAGCAAATTTATCTTGGCTTTAATAATATCATCCCTGTCAAGCTCGCTTGTTAATTCAATATCTGTACCGACTGAAATTTCAGATGAATGGCTATTGTCAATCAAGACAATTCCCAAAACTTCTTTCAAATCATTTACTTTGAAAAGGGTTTGTCCTTTGTTTACATAACTTCCTTCTCGTATTTGAAGCGTAGAAGTATTCATTGGCTGATTTGATGATGAATTGCTTGACACTCCCATTCCGCCCATTTGAGACGGATGGGTGGTAGGTATTTGAAGTGAAGGCGCATTTGTATTGGTGAAATACACATAACCATCATAAGAACTTAGTACACTCGTAGAATAAAGTGTTTTGCCTGTGACTTCGATTTCTTTCAATTGAGAATCAGAAACTCCCATCAGCTTTAATTTTTCTTCTGCTTTTTTCACCAGTTCATTTTCTGATTTGTTTTTTAGGAGAAATAAAAGTTCTTCCTGTACGGTGTTTAATTCTGCGCTGTATATCTCCATCACCTTTTCTCCTTTATTCACATACTGAAAATTATATTTCACAAACAATTTTTCAATTCGTCCGCTGAAGCGTGCTGAAATTTTGTTATCCCTTCTTTCATCTACCGCGATATATCCGTTTGCAGAAATAGTAGTATTGCTTTCCGACCAAGCTGGCTTCACAGTTTTCTGAGAAGAAATAACGCTATAATTAGTTGGCAATGAAATTGATTTCAAATCAATCGTGTCATTTTTCTTCATCTCATGGTTCGGCATGTTGTGCTTATCATGATTCATGCTCTCATGACCCGAATGTTCCGATTGGTTGTTACAGCCGTTAGATAACAGCAGCCCTGCCAAAAGAAAACTCCAATAGCACAATTGTATTTTATTTTTTCTGCGATTCATATTCGTATTCTGCTTGAAGTTTCAGTACAGTAAATAATTTATCGTTGTATTCCATCTTTTTCATGAGAAGCATTTCCCATGAGTCGAGTAATACAAAAAAACTTCCTGTGTTTTGTTTGTAAGTGAGAAGTCCTGCTTCAAAGTTTTCAGAATACATTGGAATAATTCCCTCCTCGTAGTTCTTTAACTGCTTCATTTCATATTTTAGCATGGAGAGCTTTTCATTTATCATTTGAATTGCCATGAGTTGCATGGTTTGTTTTTCATGAGTCATGGATTGAATTTCAAAACCCATAGATTTCACTTCTGACTTATACATTTTTTCCGACCAGGGCGCAATAGGAATTGTAATCATTCCCATTACAGAATACTGATTGGGCATCCCGAACATCTGCATGTGGTCAATTCGCACACCGAAATCCGGCTTGCGAAGCGAGTACATGTAATCTTTACTTAACTGCATTGACTTAATTGAATTTTTCATGGCGGTTATATCACTCCTGTTAAGTGAATTTGTATCTATAACCTGTGGAAATGTTTTGTATGGTTTTAAACCCAGTGTTGTGTCAATAGAAAAATCGGTACTCACATCACGATTCATCAGCGTATTCAGCCCGATATTACTTTCAGAAATCATGGAATGAAGCATGGCTTCCATATTCTTGAGTTCTTCAAGTTTTGCTTTCGCTTTGAAAATTGTGCTGAGGTCGCTTTGATTGTATGGATATTTTGCCTCAGATGTTTTAATCAGTAATTCTAACAACTCACGGTTTTCGGCAAGCAGTTTCAGCTTTCTTTCAGAAACTAATCTCTGGTAATAAAAATATTTTGCATACAAATTAAGTGTGTTCTTTGTCCATTCCTGATTGTTCTTTTGAATTTTCGGTAACGAAGACAAATAATTTTGTTTTGCTTTCAGTTTTCCTGAATTTGGAATCATCTGTTCTACTGTGAACATCAACCCTGCTTGATTCATCGGACCAACATCTTTCAGCATCATAGGGTTATAGGGAAACTGATTCAAACCGAAAGAAGCGGTAGGAGGCATCCATGCTTTTGAACCCTCCACTTGTGCCTGCAGGGATTGAACTTTATAATCGTATTTCAGAATTTCAGGATAATTTTTCTCGACAGAATCTATTATCTGAATTAATGTCAGATTTGCATCCTGAGCTTGCAAAAAAACATTGGAGAGGAGAAATGATAGTATGGTTATTATTTTCTTCATCATTCTGTTTTAATGAAAGTTAATTCCCCTTTTTTCTTAAACTCATATTCTTTCACAAGCGCAAAAACGCATGGAATCAAAATGAGTGAATAAAGAGTTGAAAACAGTAGACCGAAAACAAAAGGAAGAGCAATGGGGCGCATCACGTCACTTCCTGCTCCTGTTGCATATATTACAGGAATCATTCCCAGCACATCCACGATTACCGTCATTAGTATAGGACGTATTCTTAAAGCCGAACCCTTAAATATCGCTTCTTCAATACGTAAAGGCGTAATACTGAATTTTTCCAATAACGAATTTTCATTCAATTTTCTTAATTCATTATTCATATAAAACAAAATCAATACTCCTGTTTCAACCGCAACTCCGAGCAAGGAAATGAAGCCCACTGCAACTGCTACAGAGAAATTCACATGATAAAAGTGAAGGGAAAGTATTCCTCCTATAAAAGCAATCGGTATTCCCGAAAAAATAATTAATACTTCACGAAAGGAGTGAAAAGTGGTGTACAATACAACCATCATAATAAGCAGTACAATTGGAATAATTATACTTAATCTCTTTTGTGCGCGAACCTGGTTTTCATACTGCCCGCTCCATTGAATAAAATATCCTTTAGGAAGTTTCTTAAATTCATTTTCAATCTTGTTTTTTGCTTCTTTCACCACGCTTCCCATATCCCTCCCGCGAATATTAAATAAAACTGTTCCGCGAAGCATGGCGTTTTCGGAGTTAATCATGGGCGGTCCATCGGCAACAGAAATATCCGCTACTGATGAAAGCGGGATATTTCCGTAAGTGGAAGTTTGAACAGGAGTTCGTTTGATTTCTGAAATATCATTGCGAAAATCTTGTGCAAGCCGAACGCTGATGGTAAATCTTTCTCTTCCTTCAACTGTATTTGTAAGATTCATTCCACCCAAAGCGGATTCGATAACCATGTTCACATCTTCAACACTTATTCCGTAACGGGCAATTGCATCACGGTCAATTTTTATGGTAAGGTATTTTCCTCCAATCAGTTGTTCGAGATATAAATCAGAGAGTCCTTCAATTCCACGAAGCGATTTTTCTATTTTCCCCGACAAATAAAAAATTGTATCAAGGTTTTGACCATATATTTTTACTCCTACATCTGTTCTGATTCCTGTTGAAAGCATATTAATACGATTGATAATGGGTTGCGTCCATCCAACCATCACTCCGGGTATTTTGACTTTCTCATCTATTTCAGAAATAAGTTTCTCTCTTGTCATTCCTTCTCTCCATTGAGCTTTTGGCTTCAGGATGATAATCGTTTCAATCATGCTCATAGGAGCATTATCGGTGGCAGTATAAGCTCTTCCTGCTTTTCCTAAAACATTTTCTACTTCAGGAATATTTTTCAGGATCTTATCTTGCACCTGAAGAATTCTTTTCGCTTCAGAGTTGGATACATCAGGAAGTGTTACAGGCATCATCAGCAAGGATCCTTCGTCTAATGGAGGCATAAACTCAGTTCCGGTATTCATTACAACAGGAATGCTTGCGATAGAAAAAAGGATGATTGTTGTAATGACAGATTTTTTCCATTGAAGGCAGAATCTTACAATTGGAGAAAAAATCATTGTGAGATATTTTGAAACAGGATTGTTGTTCTCACTGCGAATCGTTCCTTTAACAAAGCTTCGCAAAACAGCCGGAAGAATAAAAAGAGCAGTGATGGCGGAACCGATCATGCAGAATGTTTTGGTAAGTACCAATGGAGTAAATAATTTTTTCTCTTGTCCTGTTAGAAATAATATAGGGGCAAATGAAATCAATGTTATCAGGATGGACATAAATATCGCACGCCCGATAGTAACCGTTGACTTACGAATGATATCCACCCGTTCTTCCTCAGGTATTTCGGATGTATGTCCTTTTTTCTTTTCCATTACAAATTTATTTCTTCAAAATCCTATTTGCAAGTTGCCTGTACGCATTTTCTCCCATTACAATACTTGAATCCACCAAATCGCCTACAGCAAGAGCAATTCCTCCCAACGACATGATATTAGAGGTAACACCGAAAAGTTTCATCAGGATAAATCCTATCAGCATGGAGAGAATGATATTCAATATGCTTACGAAGCCCGTGCCGAAATGAAAAAGAAATAGCAACACAACAATACTGACAACAATTATCTCTTCCAATACCGATTCTTTCAGTGTATTGATTGTTTCGTTGATTAAATCGCTTCGGTCATACGCAACTTTGAATTTAACTCCGGGAGGTAGTCCTGTTTTTACGTCATTCATTTTTTCCTTCACTCGATCAATCACATCTTTTGCATTCTCACCATAGCGCATCACTACAATACCGCCCACAACTTCACCTTCTCCGTTCTCATCTACAATGCCAAGCCGTAAATCGCTTCCCATTTGTACATCGGCAATATCTTTCAACTTAATCGGAATAGAGTTATACATCCCAACGGAGATGTTTTTCACATCTTCTATGTTTTTTATGTAACCCAATCCCTGAATCATATATCCCATCGAATTCATTTCATACAAACTTCCTCCCACATCGCGGTTATTATTCATAATGGCTTTAGTTACTGCCATAAGCGGAACATTATAGTAAATGAGTTTGTGGGGATTGATGGTAACCTGATATTGTTTCTGGAATCCTCCGAACGATGCCACTTCGCTCACACCCTGTACATTCTGCAAAGCGAATTTTACATACCAATCCTGAGCAGCGCGGAGCTCACCGAGATTATATCCTTCCCCTTCGAGCGTATACCAAAATATGTGACCGATCCCTGTACCATCAGGTCCGAGTGTGGGAGTAATTCCTTGAGGAAGAAACTTTTGAGCGTAATTCAACCGTTCCAGCACACGGGTTCTTGCCCAGTAAATATCTACGTCATCCTCAAAAATCACGAAAATGAAACTCATCCCGAACATGGAAGAAGCGCGAACTGTTTTGATTTTAGGAATTCCCTGAAGATTTGAAACAAGAGGATAGGTGATTTGGTTTTCCATTATCTGAGGGTTACGCCCCATCCATTCGGTGAAAACAATGACTTGATTTTCTGATAAATCAGGAATTGCATCCACAGGAGTTTGGTAAATGGAAAATATTCCTCCGGAAACAATCATAGCAATCCCAATCCATACTAAAAAGCGGTTATTGGTTGACCATGATATGATTTTTTCAATCATAATTATTTAACACACAAGCATTTGTATATCTGTTCTGCTATTTTGTTGTTTTCGCAGAGGCAGTAAAAAGTATTTACTCCTTCGGTCTTCCGCTCAAGAATTCCACATCTTTTTAAAATGCCAAGATGTCTTGATACGATAGGTTGCTCCATTTTTAGTGATCCATAAATACTTTTTACAGTCATTCTGTTTTCTTTGCTGCTGCAAATCAAATTCACAATGGCAATCCGCTCGGGATGACCTATGGATTTTAACGCTTCTGCCAATAGGTTAAAATTTTCTTTTAGGATGTGGTTTTGCTTAGACATTCGAATATGCAAATATTTGAATAGTGGTATATGTATGGAATGACTGCAATCATCATGTCAGGTGATAAATATCATGCACCCCATCATGCCCGCCACTTCATTACAAAAAAATGCACGAGAGTTGTTTTGAGAATCTAATAGTTTATATATTTGTGAACTATTAAACAATTAAACCATGCCGGATAAAAAAATATTCAAACTCCATGCTGAAGTTTGCAAGGCATTAGCCCATGCTTTAAGAATTGAAGTAATAGACTTACTTCAGGGAGGAGAATCGTGCTTTACTGACATTTTGGAAGAAACCGGAGGGTTGAAATCAAATCTTTCACAACACTTATCCATAATGGTTAAGTGCGGAATTCTTAAAGTAAGAAAAGATAGCCGGTGTAATTATTATTCCCTTTCATCTTCTAAAGTGGCCAAAGCCTGTTCACTTATGCGTGAAGTATTGATTGAAAATCTGAAAAAAGAACAGAAACTTCATAAAGAACTTTTAAAATGAATAAAACAATTTTGATATTAGGTGGAGGATGGGGCGGTTTAACCGCAGCTCATGCCCTGCGGGGAATGTTAGCTTCCGAATATCGTATTGCTGTAATTGAAAAGAGACAATCGTTTGTTTTCTATCCTTCATTTATCCGTGCCATTATCGGGGAAAAAACAGATTTGAATTATATAGAGAGTCCTCTGAAAAAACTATTGCGAAAAGACATTGAGGTTATTAATGAAGAAGTAATTCGCATCAATCCGGAAACACGAACTGTTTACACCAATTCCCAAACCATACCATGCGATTTTATCATAATTGCTATGGGAGCAGAATTATATCCTGATATTATTCCGGGGTTCAATGGGTTTTGCCTCAATCTTTACGATACCCAAGGAGCTTTTGAGATACATCAAAAACTAAAAAACTTCACAAAAGGGAAGATTGCCTTTTTGATTGCACGCACTCCTTTCCGTTGTCCTCCGGCTCCTTATGAAGCAGCCTTGTTAACAGAATCGTTCATGAGAAAAAAGGGAGTACGTCAGGATGTTGAAATTTCAATTTATACACCCGAAAAACAACCAATGCCGGTGGCGGGTCAGCAAATAGGTGAAGCGTTCAATCAGATATTGAAAGCACATAATATTAATTATTATCCTGAGCATAGCGTTACAAAAATTGAGGGTGATTCAAATAAAATGCTATTTGCAAATAATACGGAAACAAATTACGACCTTCTTGTTGGAGTACCGCCTCATGGTGCGCCAAAATCAATTGCTGACTCGGCTTTAACTGATTCCACAGGATATATTCCTGTTCATCCGCAAACCATGCAAATAATAGATAAAGCAGATGAACTTACAACACGCTATCCGGGCGTATTTGCAATTGGCGATGTTGCTGCTATCCGATTGCTGAATGGTGCTTTGCTTCCGAAAGGCGGAGTGTTTGCGGAAGAACAGGCGCATGTTGTTGCAAGAAACATTGTTTCACAAATTAAGGGTGAAAAAACATCTGATGCCTTTAATGGCAAGGGTATTTGTTATGTGGATGTTGGGGATGACATGGCTGCCGAAGGCTCAGGTGATTTTTATGCTTATCCTGCCCCTCACGTAAATCTTGAAATGCCTTCTAAAGAAAGCAGAAAAGCAAAGCACGAGTTTGAACGAATTTTTGAATTGTGGTTCAAAAAATAAATTTTAATAACAACGAAAAAAAATATCTATGAAAATATTCGTTAAAACAGTTGTTGCAATTATCCTGTTGAGCAGTTGTAACAATAATCAGGCACAACAATCAGGTTCGGTCATAGAAAATGTGGATGCAAAAAAATTTAAAGAACTTGTTGATGCCGGCAAAGGAATTATTCTGGACGTGAGAACTCCGGAGGAAGTTGCAGATGGACATATCAACAATGCAAGCACCATCAATTTATACGATGATGATTTTAATACTAAAATTAACTTAATGCAAAAAGACAAAGAAATATATGTGTATTGCAGATCAGGCGGCAGAAGCTCGGAAGCGGCTGAACTGCTGGAGAAAAACGGCTTCAGCAAAGTATATAATTTAAAGGGCGGAATTTCTGCGTGGGAAAACAACGGCTTCCCTATTGTCAAACCCAATATCACAAAAGATGAAAAAATTCAGAAAATAACTTTAGCTGATTTCAAAACATTGCTGGCAACCGACAAGCCTGTTTTAGTTGATTTTCATACAATATGGTGTTCTCCGTGCAGAAAGATGGTTCCGATTATTGATGGAATTGAAGGAACATACAAAGACAAAGCTGTGGTAATGAGGATTGATATTGATAAAAGCAAAGAGCTTGGTGCTGCTTACAAAATTCAGGGTGTCCCTGTGTTTGTTCTTTTTAGAAATGGAAAAGAAATATGGAAACACAACGGGATGATTTCAGAAGAAGAATTAAAAAAACAAATTGAAAATAATTTATAATTGCGTTCATATTACTATCAATAAAAACATACAGCAATGAAAACCAAAGCAATCATTTTAGCAACAATTCCGACAATAGTAATTACCATCAATCAGTTTATCGGGACGAAAAACTTTTATCATCCCGAATTTATGGAAGCTCATAGCTTATCGTCATTGAGAATTAGCAGTGCATATGCTTATCCGCCAGCAGTGGGTATTCTGAGCAATTCAAAAAACTGCATCAGTTGTCATGCAAATAATGGTCAGTGGAAAGATGACAGTAAAACTATCATTGATGTTCTGGACAAAGACACCAAAAAATCCTTCAAACAATCTGATGGAACATTTTTGATTGAAATAAAAAAAGGCGAACAAAAAACAGTGCTTACCGTAATCGGAAGAAAAAAAGACAACTCTATTTCTGCGCCTCATCGCAATGCATGGCTCTATATTGACCCGACAACCATCGGAACAAATTCGCTTTCAAAATTTGCTCCCGGTTGGGACGTAAATCTCCCGATGTCTTGTCGTTTAGTTGGCGATAAACTTCCGGGTTATGAAGATGCTGACATCACAAGTTTGCCTATGACCATTCAGCCATTAATCAACGCAAAGGATGCCGAAATGCAGTTGCAGGTGATGTTGACTAAAGGCGAAAGCGTGAAAGGCAATGCACAAGAAGGAATGAGCGGAAATTATTTTGAACGAAAAGTAAAATTAGCAGTGAAATGACAATCACGGAAACAGCATCCCGAAACAAGTTCGGGACAAGTTTTGACAAGTACGCTTTGGAATATGATAAGTGGTTTGATAAACACGAAAATCAGTATCAATCCGAAATTCTTGCCTTGAGAGAAGCCATTCCGAAAGATAAAATTGGAATTGAAATAGGAGTTGGAACGGGCAGATTTGCACAACCGCTAAACATAACATCCGGAATTGAGCCAAGCGCGAACATGATACAACTTGCGGAGCAAAGGGGGATAAAAGTGTTCAGAGCAGTAGCCGAAAATTTGCCGATAGAAAATGACTCTTATGATTTTGCTTTAATGGTAACAACCGTTTGTTTTCTCAATAATATTCCAAAAGCATTTTCAGAAATTCATCGGATATTAAAACCCAACGGAGAAATCATTATTGGCTTGATTGACAAAAACAGCGAACTCGGGAAAAAATACAGGCAGCAGAAAAACACAAATAAGTTTTACAAGACGGCACACTTTCATTCCACTTCCGAAATCACCGAACTGTTATCCAATTCAGGTTTCGGAAAATTTTCTTTTTGGCAAACACTTACTCCTGAAAATGGAAATATAATTGAACAGCCACAATCAGGTTTCGGCAAAGGAAGCTTCGTAGTTATTAAATCAATTAAAACTCTAAAAACATAAGATCGTGAATAAAATTTTAATCTTAATAAACGATGCTCCTTATGGAACAGAAAAAGCATACAATGCTTTACGCTTGGCAAATCAACTTGGGAAAGACCACGAAACGGTTGAAGTCAGAATTTTTCTGATGGCTGATGCAGTCGTTTGTGCCATTGCCAATCAAACAACTCCAAACGGCTATTACAACATTGAGCGAATGTTGAAACTTGCCATCACAAAAAATGCCAAAGTAAAAATATGCGGAAGTTGTGCCGAAGCAAGAGGACTGAAAAATATTCCACTTGTTGAAGGCACAGAGATTAGCACAATGGCTGAATTTACTAATTGGGTGGTGGATAGCGACAAGGTTTTAACCTTTTAAGTTACTGTTCAGTCGTAATTTTTCGTGTGTATTTTTTTTGTATTTTTTAGCGTTTTGGTGGCAATGTAAAAAGACAATATCATAAAACGGGACCGAACGGTAACGAAAAAATGATATTTATCATATTGTCGAATGATTCTATTCATGCCTCTGTTTTCAATTTCAAGTCATCTTTACGGATAATTGCCATGGTGGTAAGCGCAGATATATGGAAGAGTTTTCTTTCTGAAACGGGAGATATTGCTCGCTTTACAGGAAGATTTTTTACTGAGTTTCCGAGACCCCGATATGAATTTGGTGAATTTCTTCGTCAGGCCTTTTATATAGGTTATAAATCCTTGCCCCTCGTTGCTATTACTGCATTTATCATGGGTCTGGTCATTACCATTCAATCCCGGCCCACATTAGTTGAATTTGGAGCAGAGGCATGGCTCCCGAAAATGGTTTCTATTTCCCTCATCCGGGAGATCGCGCCTGTCATTACGGCTCTTATCTGTGCAGGAAAGATTGGTTCCGGAATTGGCGCTGAACTGGGATCCATGAAAGTGACCGAGCAGATTGATGCCATGGAGGTTTCGGGAACAAATCCATATAAATACCTGGTGGTAACAAGAGTGATGGCAACCACGCTTACCATCCCTATTCTGGCGGTGCTTGCCGATACAGTTTCCCTGTACGGAGGATTTTTAGGAGCAAACATACGTGGGGTGGTGAGTTGGGACCTGTTTTGGAACCAGGTATTTGACACGCTCGTATTCGGAGACGTACTGCCCTCCATTCTCAAAACGTTTTTTTTCGGATTCGCGATCGGTATTATAGGATGCTATAAAGGATATAACTCGAATAAAGGAACGGAAGGAGTTGGGCGTTCGGCAAATTCAGCAGTTGTCATCTCCTCGCTGCTGGTCTTTGTGATTGACCTGATAGCAGTGCAGATAACGGATCTCTTACAGCTCAATTGATATGTTCGCAGAAACAGAAACAGCAAGCGTGAAAAATGTAAACAGGAAGATGGATTCTGTCATTCATGTAGAGAAGTTGAACAAATCATTCGGAAATAATCATATACTCCACAATTTCGATTTCGATCTCTTAAAAGGAGAAAATGTGGTCGTGCTGGGAAAATCAGGATCCGGGAAATCCGTCCTTATTAAATGCATTATCGGATTGATGAACCCTGATTCCGGATCGGTCAATGTGCTGGGAAAAGAGATACCGGAACTTAACCACCAGGAACTTGACAGGATACGCGTGAAGGTCGGATTCCTTTTCCAGAGCAACGCGCTGTATGATTCCATGACGGTGAGAGAAAACCTGGAGTTCCCCTTGAGGAGGCATTGGATTCAAAAGAACAAAGAAACAGTGAACGATCTGGTGATGGAAGCGCTCACCAATGTTGGCCTTGCCGAGACTGTTGACATGATGCCATCCGAGCTTTCGGGCGGAATGAGAAAAAGAATAGCGCTTGCGAGGACATTAATCCTTAAACCCGAAATTATACTGTACGATGAACCTACCACCGGTCTTGACCCGATTACGGGGAAAGAAATTTCAACGCTCATGCTGGAAGTGCAGAAAAAATACAATACATCTTCTGTTATCATTTCTCATGATATAAATTGTGTGAAGCTGGTGAGCAACCGTGTAGTAATGCTTATTGACGGAATATGCTATGCGTCCGGAACCTATGATGAATTAAAAGTATCCACAGATAAAAAAATTCATAAATTCTTTGAATGATATGGCAAACGAAACATTCAGAAATATCCGGCTGGGGGCGTTTGTTATCATCGGAACAGTATTTTTGATTGCTGCGCTTTACCTGATCGGCAATAAGCAGAACCTTTTCGGGAACACCTTCCGCATCAGCGCAAAATTTTACAACGTAGGCGGGCTTATGGCAGGCAATAATGTACGTTTTGCGGGAATAGATGTCGGGACTGTTGAAAGGGTGGAAATTGTGAACGACTCATCAGTGAATGTGGTGATGGTAATAGAAAAAGATATTCAGTCATTCATTAAGAAGAATGCAATTGCAAGTGTTGGTACTGACGGCTTGATGGGAAACAGACTGATCAATATAAATTCAGCAAGGAATCATGCTGAATCTGTGGAAGAGGGCGATGAGTTGCAGACACTGCGCCCTATTGAGCAGGATGAGATGGTGCGTACGCTCAACGAAACAAACGAGAATATGAAAGCCATCACTTCCAACCTGCGTACCATCACGGACAGGATCAACAGCAAGAACACGATGTGGTCGCTCCTGATGGATACAGTGATTGCGGACAACGTGAAGGCAGCAATTGTGAGCGTTAAGATTGCCAGTAATTCCAGTGCAGTACTCACAGGAAACCTTAAAAGCATATCTGAAGATATCAGGAATGGAAAAGGCAGCCTGGGTGCCTTAATCACCGATACAACACTGTCTGGAAAAATCCGGCAGATTATTGTGAAGCTTGACGGGGTGAGTGATACGGCTGCGTTTATCACAGGAGATTTTTCAAGGATATCCAAACGACTTGAGCAGGGGCAGGGTTCTGTTGGAGTACTTCTGAAGGATACCTCATTCATTCATCACCTCAACACAAGCATTAACAATATTAATAAAGGAACGATTATTCTCAATGAAGACCTTGAAGCCCTCCGGCATTCATGGCCGTTTAAAAAATATTTTAAGAAGAAGAAAAAATAAAATTAAGATGGATTTTAAAGATTATTATAAAATTCTGAATATAGATCGTAAAGCCTCTGCGGATGAGATCAAGAAAGCGTATCGTAAGATTGCCGTTAAATATCATCCCGATAAAAATCCCAATAACAAGTCCGCAGAAGAAAAATTCAAGGAGGCAAATGAGGCGCACGAAGTTTTGGGCAATGAGGAGAAAAGAAAAAAATATGATGAACTGGGTGAGAACTGGAACCAGTACAGGCAACAAGGAGGCAACGAAGGAAATTTTGACTGGTCAAAATGGCAAAATGCGGGAGGAGGGCAACAACGCACCTATACTTCGGGAGAAGATATGTTTGGCAATGAAGGCGACTTTTCCGATTTTTTTGCAAATATTTTTGGCGGCACACAAGGCCGAAGAACAAAACAACCGAGAAAAGGCAATGATTATGAATCGGAGTTAAATATTTCGCTTGAAGAAGCCTATTCAGGAACTACGCGTCAGCTTGAAACGAATGGGGAAAAACTGCAGATAAAAATAAAGCCGGGGGTGAAAGAAGGGCAAATTCTCAGGTTGAAAGGAAAGGGAGGTCGGGGATTGAATAACGGACCCAGAGGAGATGTTTTTATCAGGATTCATGTGGAAAATCATCCCCATTTTGACCGTAAGAACGATGATCTCTATTGTGATATCCCGGTTGAACTATACACGGCTGTTCTCGGAGGCAAAACGCTCATCCGTACACTGAAAGGAAATATACGGATTGATATCGCCCAAGAAACACAAAGCGGAAAAGTGCTGCGCCTCAAAGGAATGGGAATTCCAAAGTTTGACAAGGAGAATGAATTTGGAGACTTGTATGCAAAAGTGAAGCTGATAATCCCTAAAAATCTGTCTGACGAAGAAAAGGAATTATTCAAAAAACTTTCGGCATTAAGAAATTCAGAGTCTGTAAGTAAATATTAAAACCTATGTCTAAATTCAGCGAACTTATTAATTCAGATCAACCGGTGCTGGTTGACTTTTTTGCAGAGTGGTGCGGTCCTTGTAAAACAATGGTTCCCATTCTTAAAGAAGTTGCTTCGCAGGTAGAAGGTAAGGCAAGAATAATAAAAGTGGATATAGACAAGAATCCCGCTGCTGCTTCAGCATATGGAGTGCGATCAGTTCCAACACTCATACTTTTCAAAATGGGAAAGATAATGTGGCAGCAGCCAGGGGTTACGGATGCCTTTAAACTTGTAGGGATCATTTCTCAATATGAATAAATAATAAAACCAACAATTAATAATAAACAAATATGAAAACAACAAAACGACTGGGCATCTGGATGGATCATTCAGCTGCCAATCTGATGGATGCAAATTATGAGGCAATTGTTACAAAAACAATCCAATCTGACTTTACCCGTCAGGAGAGGGATCGTACCTTAACGAAAGGAGAGCACATGATGCATAACACAGAGCAGCAGGGACATCACGCGTATTACAAAAAAATCGGAGAGGTAATAAAGCAGTATGATGTGGTGGTTTTATTTGGTCCTACACACGCTAAGGATGAACTGGCAAACTTGTTGAGGGCAGACCATCATTTTGAAAAAATAAAAATTAATGTGAAGCATGCGGATAAAATGACGGAGAACCAGCAGCATGCTTTTGTGAAGGACTATTTTAAGCATCTGCTGGAAACCAATTAAATCTAATAAAGTGCTCTATGAAAAAAAAGGAAATTAGTGTTTTTGAAAAACTTTCCGGGTATTCAACTTTTTTCACCGGAACTACAACAGCCTTTATTCTTGCGTTGTCAGTTATTGTTGCCTGGCTGATTACTGGTCCTTTCTTTAATTTTTCAAACACATGGCAACTTGTTGTAAATACAGGAACAACTATTATTACTTTTTTAATGGTGTTTCTTATTCAACGGATGCAGAATAAAGATTCGCGTGCAATACATCTTAAGCTAAATGAACTTGTTGCTTCGCTGAATGGTCCCAGCAACCGCCTGATTGATGTGGAGGATTTAACCGAAGAAGAACTGGAAACCCTCAGCAAGTATTACAGGGAACTTGCAATAATGGCAAAGAAAGAAAAAGATCTTTCCGTTTCTCATTCTATCGAAGAGGCGGAAAAATTGCATCATGCAAAACATCATAAAAATCATTAAGATGAGTTCTAATGATATTTCAATTCAATTTCTTGGGGCGGCAGGAACTGTAACAGGTTCAAAGCACTTGCTGAAAACTCCTGAAAAAAATATTTTAATTGATTGTGGGCTATTCCAGGGGTTAAAATCACTGAGGTTAAAAAACAGGGAATCCCTTCCTGTTATTGTCAGCGACATCCATATTGTTATTCTAACCCATGCACATTTAGACCATTGCGGATATATCCCGCTGCTCCTAAAATCCGGATTTAAAGGAAAAATTCTGATGACTCCCCCTACACGGGATCTTGCCGAAATCATTTTACGCGACAGCGCAAAGATTCAGGAAGAGGATGCCGAACGGGAAAATAGACTGGGATTATCCAAGCACAATCCTTCGTTGCCGCTTTATACTGTAAAGAGTGTTGAAATAGCTTTGAAGCAATTTTATGTGTACAGCGATAATGAGTGGATTTCAATTTCTCCGAATATTGAGTTCCGATTTATTAAAAACGGACATATTCTGGGTTCCTGCTTTGTAGAGATAAATTGTTTCGGGAAAAAAATAGTTTTTTCAGGAGATATTGGCAGGAACAAGGATGAGATCATGAATCCACCTTCCATCATTGAAGAGGCGGATTTCCTTGTAATGGAAAGCACCTATGGTGACCGGCTTCACGGAACTGCTTTGGCAAAGGATGAACTGGCAGATATAATCAATGATACGATCCATCAAAATGGTAATTTGGTCATTCCAAGTTTTGCTGTGGGAAGAGCGCAGGAGTTGATGCACCTCGTCAATCAGTTAAAAAAAGAGATCCGGATCCCGAATGTTCCTGTTTTTATGGACAGTCCAATGGGTGCAGACGCAACAAAGGTTTTGCATAGATATCCTGCCTGGCATAAGCTTACAGAGGAACAGTGCCATTCGGTATGTCATGATATTAACATCATTACTGATTTTCACGACACCTTGAAAATAATCGCCCTGAAAGGCAGCAAAATAATCATTGCGGCAAGTGGCATGATCACCGGAGGGCGTGTGCTTGAATACCTGAAGAATTATATTGAGGATAAAAAGAACACTGTTCTGCTTGTTGGATATCAGGCAGAAGGTACCCGGGGCCGGGCATTGAGGAACAGGGCATTTGAAATAAAAATGTATGGTAAATATTACAAGGTAAACGCAAGGGTCAAGGAAATTTCTTCACTCTCGGCTCATGCAGACCAGCAGGAAATGATTGGGTGGATGAAGCAAATAAAAAATAAACTGCAGAAAATATTTTTGGTACATGGAGAACCACAGGCGCAGGAGGCATTCCGGGTTAAGATCAGTGATGAATTGATGGTTCAGCCAATATTACCGAAGCAAAATGAAGAATATATATTATTCTCTGTATAACGGGGAATAAGATGCGAAATTTATTAATGAAATAATTCTTCTTTTAAACTTTCTTGCTTTTGAACAACCAATACAGTCCCTTAATATTTATTTTCCACTCGGGAAAAATGAAAACTAATATTATTTCCTCTGTTAGTTCAATTATAGTAATGACAGAGGCAACGTAAAATAATGTTTTGTCAGGTTCCGGTGAAATGAATGCCAGCATAAGAAAGCTACCTTGCAGCAAGGCAGCTGTTTTTGCAAGGTAAGTATGGAAGCTGGATATTTTTCCATAACGGATCAAGGCAAGGATATTCTGCACAGCCAGCACTGCAAATAGAATCCCTATAATTAATATTTCTTCTTTAATGAATTGAAATTTGAATACAAATAATCCTGCAATAGCCGTTAGAATAGTGAGGTCGTCACCGATAGAATCCAACCGTGCCCCCAAAATACTGGTTACTTTGTATTTTCTGGAAAGATAACCGTCAATAAGATCTGTAAAAAAACTGATGGGAAGTAACCATTTAAAAAGGTTTTGGTTTCCGGTAAAGATTAACAGCAATAGAACAGGTGTGGTAATAATCCTGTAGATTGTTATGCCGTTTATTACTTTATAGCTGAGTTTTTGCATTTGTCAACATGCAGGGATTGACCGAAAGAAAGATCGAATTATTCAGCAACTGTTCTACGCTTGTCCGAGAAAAAATCGGATAGTATCTGCAGTTGAAACAATCCCTTTCATTTCTAAGTTATCCGCTATTACAATGGCATGGACCTCTCCTTTTGCAAGTTCATGGGCAACTTCTTTCAGCGTTGAGGAAGACGACTTTGTAACCGGGGATTCACGCATGATATCTTTTACGCTCAAGTTCTGGTAGGCAGAGTCATCATCATCTAAAGAGGCATTCTTGATGGCATACAGGTAATCTACCAAGCTTATCATGCCTTTCAGTTTACCTTTTTCCGTTACGGGGATGTGATGGTGGAAGTTCTTTTTTTCAAAAATATGCTTTACATCAATTAATTTTTGAGAGGGGTTTACAGATACAACCTCCTTGGTCATTACCTCTGAAACGGGAATATTGAGATTCATAGTATTATTTTTCACGAATTTACCCCTGATGCTGTACATGGCGAATGACAAATATCATGTTTTGAAATCAGGGGAATGATGTTTGTCATTTTGCATAGGGACGCATTGTTTCACATTTGTACCATAAAAAATAATAGTCCCATGCGTACAAAAACATTAGTAGAATTACTCACCCTGTCCACTAATCTTTATATGATCTCTAAGGACGAAAAATTTATGGAGAACCTTTCAGAAATGGTAAAAAAGGGGAAGAAAAAGGCCGAAGACATTATTGATGAATTTGCTTCCGGGGAGGAGGAAAGTGAAGATTCGCTTGTGCAGAAGTTCCTATTGAAAGCGCAAAAAGCAAAAGAGGAACTCGGGAAACAGATAGATGAGGCTGCCGTAAAAGTTTATGAAAAAATGCACATTGCCCATTCAGGTGAGGTGAAAAAACTAGCAGAAGAAATCGAAAGGCTGAAAAATGAGCTTGCTCTGGCTGAGGCGCGCATTGTAAATCTTGAACCCAGAAAAACCTGATGGGTTTGTTTTCGTACATAGATGGCAAATACCATTATTTGAGGAGGTATAACCAGATCATGCGCATACTGATCAAGTATGGGTTTGAGGATTTGGTTTCCTACATGGAGGAAAAGAAACGCTTCCGGTTTCTGAAGAAGTTGATTCCGAAATCCATGTACGAGCATGCCATGCATCTTACTAAATGGGAGAAGATGCGTTTGGTATGCGAAGAACTCGGCCCCACCTTTGTTAAATTCGGACAGATTATGAGCAACCGTCCTGATTTATTGCCTGAAGATCTCATTAAAGAATTGGAAAAACTTCAAGATAGCGTTCCGCCCATAGATGGAAACCTTGCCGTGCAGGTAGTGGAACAGGAGTTAAAGAAAAAAACAGATGAACTCTTTGCCTCATTTGAAACAAGTGCGTTTGCGTCAGCATCCATGGCTCAGGTTCACAAAGCGGTGCTTAAAACAGGAGAAAAAGTAGTATTGAAGATCCAGCGGCCCGGAATTCAGGAAGTTATTTCATCCGACATTAAAGTGATGTTATATGTTGCAGAGATATTCAGTAAACGAATACCCTCCCTGAAAAGTTTTGATCCCATCGGGTTGGTAAAAAATTTCGATGACAGCATTACCAAAGAACTGGACTTCATACACGAATCGATCAATGTTCAGCGATTTCATAATAATTTTAAAGAGGACGAAACGGACAAAGGACATATTCACTCCCCGAAAGTTTTCCGTGAATTCACTACCTCAAAAGTTTTAACCCTCGAATTTATTGACGGAATTAAAATATCTGATAATCAAAAACTGCTCAGTAAGGGACTGGACAGAAAAGTGGTGGCAAGGCGGCTTGCACATTCTTATTTCAGGCAGGTTTTCAATTACGGATTTTTTCATGCAGACCCCCATCCCGGCAATTTGCTGGTTCTGCCTGATAATGTCATCTGTTATCTGGATTACGGGATGATGGGCAACATCATGAAGAAAGACCTGGAACAGCTTGGTTATCTTTTTATTTCTGTGAACTCAAAAGATGTCCGTAAGATAATTCGTTCCTTACAGGGATTATCTGACAATCCAATTATTAGAAATTTTCGTGATCTTGAATTTGATATTAACGAATTTGTTCAAAATTATTCCATACAGGATACTATTCACTCAAACGAAATGAGCACCATTCTTTTGGAGCTTAAAGATATAATTATAAAGCATGGGCTGAAAGTGCCCACACATTTCTTCCTGCTGGCACGCTCCATGGTTACTGTTGAAGGAGTAATCCGAAGTCTGGATCCGGAATTGAACCTCACAAAAATGGTGAGGCCATTTCTTGTCCGTACTATTGCCAGACATTACGACCCCATCCAGTTCGGAAAACGTATTTTGAATTCAGTTTACGAAATGGGAATGTACATGGAGGATTTTCCGCGTGATCTTAAGAATGCTATCCGTAAAATAAATACAGGGGAAATAAAAGTAGATCTCCGTCATAAAGGAATTGATCCGCTGGTGCATACCATCAACCGTGTAACACGTCAGATTATTTCTGCGATTATTTTATCTGGAATCCTGATTGGCTCATCACTTTTGCTGGTAAATAAAGTTTCTCCTTTGTGGCGGGAAACATCGGCTCTGGGAATCATCGGTTTAATCATTGGTGGAATTGTTCTGATGGGAATGATGAAGGACCTGCGCAAAGGCGATCATGACGAGTGGAGCGGGTGGGAGGATTGACCTTTCGTCCTGATGAATATCATCTGTCTTCCTGATATTACTCATTACCCAACCGTTATTTCGACTGTTCCTTTGTAATAGCGAGTTAAAATATTAAAAAATTCTAAAATTCAAATTATGAAAACAAAACTACTCATTACAAAAACATTACTGATATTGTCTGTGTATTCAGTGAATGCACAAGTAATTCCTAATTACAGTTTCGAAACATGGAGCAATGGCGCTAACAATGCACCCGATGGATGGGTTGACCATGGTAGCAAACATGTGGGATTCTACCCTGCATCACAATCAACCGATCATTTCTTAGGCAGTTACTCTGCCCATTTGGAAAATAAAATTACTATCACAGATACCAGTAAAGGGCTAATAGAAACAAGTAATGGTATAGAAGAAGGTTTCCATCCGGCTTTCCCAATAAACACCAGATATACCACTCTTAAAGGATTTTACAAATTTATTCCACAAAATGGAGATTCAGCAGTAATTATTACTGTCTTCTATAAAACAGGATATGCCCATTCACAAGGTTTCGGGAATTTGCTTGCGATAGGATGGAAGAACATAGGGGTTGCGGCTTCTGTATGGACTCCATTCACTACAATGAATATTTATTATGACAACAACGCAACTGACACGCCTGATAGTGCATATATCAGTTTAGGCGCATTCCAGGAAATGAATTTTTATACAGGTGTCAGATATCCTGTGAAAGGAAATTCTGCGCTTTACATTGATGCATTGAATTATGATTCCTTCCTCACTGGAATAAGTGAGCATATGGACATTACGACCAATTTCAAATTATTTCCCAATGCTAATAATGGAGCGTTCGATTTGAGTTTTGAGACTATTAAATCTGATTATACCACGATAAAAATTTATGATTTAAGCGGTCGCGAAGCAATGACTCTATTTAGCGGAAACTTAAACTCAGGTGCTCACACATTGCATTATGATGTAAAAATTCTGGATAACGGAAACTACTTATTTGTAATTGCAACAGGAGAAGGATACAGGGCAGAAAAATTATTCATTCAAAAATAACTGATGGCATAATTATTAATTCTAAAAACTAAACTTTACAAACAAAAGTAGTTTTATGAAAAACATTTTACTCTTTGTATCAGTATTTGCAATGCAAATGAATTTGCACGGGCAAACAGTACCCAACGGCACATTTGAAAATTGGAATTCCATTCCTTATGACGATCTGAACGGCTGGGAATCCAGTAACAAAGAATCAATTCCCATGATGGGGCTTGTTTGTGTTACCAAGGTGAATGGTTATACAGGCTTTGGGGCGAGAATGCAAACCTCCATTATTGGAGGGGATACAGTGTATGCTATTATCGCATTGGGAGACCCCAAAGGGATGGGCGGAGTTCCTTATTCGCAAAAACCAACTGCTATTACCGGATATTGTCGCTATAATTTGCCTGGCAATGATACTGCATTGGTTTTAGTGACGTTCAAAAAGAACGGGAGCGTTATTAGCGAAGACCTATTTAAAATAAGAGGCGCGGGAAACCAATCCACATTCACTTCATTTTCATTTCCACTTTCACTTTCAGCCACTCCCGATACGGTTATTGTTGCTGCTATGGCAAGCAATCTTATGGGTGGTATCGGAATTCAGCATGGAAGTTTTCTTGAACTTGATAAACTAATTTTTACGGGTTCGGGTATTACACAGCAAGTTCCCAATAATGAATTTGAAAACTGGATAGCAAAGTCCTTCGATATTCCGTCAGGGTGGGAAAGTTGGGGCAAAGGAGTTGCTAAAACAATTGATAAGTACGCGGGAAATTATGCTCTCAGGGTAGAAACCATTGCTGAGGACTGGGGAATATGGTCATCCGGAATCACATCAGGATATATGACAGATACAGCAGGGCCTGCTGGAGGATTGCCATACACAAACACCAATGATACGCTCTGCGGATATTACAAATACACTTCAATGGGGGGGAGCAACGCAGGCATCTACGTTACTCTTTCTAAAAATGGCTCGCCTGTGGGAGGAAATAACCAATCATTAGGAGTGGCATCTGTTTATACCTATTTTCAAATGCCTTTCCAGGCGGGAGTTACTCCAGATACAATTCGGATTGATGCGCAGTCATCTGAATGGCCTTTTACTCAAGCAAATGTTGGAAGTATTTTATTTCTCGATAATCTCTGGCTGAAATCTTCCCCTGTCGGTATTTTTGAGAATAAAGATTTGAAAAGCAGTTTTTATCCAAATCCTGTGAATGATATTTTGTCTGTTCAGTTCGAAAAGAATTTTTCCGGCATAATGAATCTATTCATTTATGACGCGACCGGAAGAAAAGCAGAAGTAATCGGAATCAGCAGGAATGCAAATTCAATGTGGGTAGATGTTTCAGAGTTTTCTTCAGGAATTTATTGCTATGAAATAAGAGCCGCTGAAGGAATTATGCGAAACAAATTTGTAAAACAATAGATATTAAAATAAAACCTATGAAAGCAAAGAAACATTTACCTGCAATCATCCTCGGACTTTGTTTAGTGAGCGGTCTGTGTGTGTTAAATGGCTGCGGTATTTATACGGAGATATCTGTAACTGCAGATGAAAACACAAACCTGTCGAATTTCAAAACATTTGCCTGGCTGCCGGACAAAATGGATTCCAATAACTCGCCTTACAACAATGAGATCATACGCAACAACCTAAAAAACTATTTTGGTCAGGAAATGGCTGAGAGGGGATACGGTGTGAACCTGGATACCCCCGATGTGTTGCTGCAGGTTACCCTTGTGAATAAAAAGCAGGAAAAGGAAGTGCGATACCCGGTTTATCCGCGCCCTTTCTACTACTGCAACTATTTTTACTGCAGTGTGTATTATTCGCCCTATCCCTATGCTTATTATTACAGGCATTATGACAATTATTGTTACTCCATGGGCTATTGTAAAGAAACTGTCCAGTATGTTGAAGGTTCCATCACCCTGAACGTGATAGACCGAAAAACCAACAAATTAGTTTGGGCGGGCACTGCCAAGGGGGATATTTACGACCCTGCCTACATCAACCGCAGCATACATCCTGCTGTGGAGGCTATCATGAAAAAATTCCCGGTGTCTCCTATTGGAAATAAAAAGAAAAGCAATAAAACGGACGATGTTTATATGAATAATTCTGCTGCCAAGTAATATAAGAAGGTTTTTTATCAATGATGTTTTTATTTCTTGTGCTCAAAGGTTATTGTTAATTTTGTTCGTGGAAAAAATTCGCACATAGATCAATGAAAAATGGATGGACAAGAAAGGCATTCTGCGGATCAAGGTGATCGAAGGTGCTGCTATTACTTTGGAAAATCTGAAGGAAGACGATGCAGTAAACCCTCAACTTACCGAGGGTAAAAAAGCTCTTGCTCTTTACGATGCGTGCGCCTTTTTTTCAATCACTCCTGAAGCAGAAAAATTCCTCAGGAGTGGTATTCTCAATAAGTCCCGTATTGCTACAGCTGTACTCACCGATAAGTTTTTTGTCCGCCTGCTTGTAAATTTCATGAATAACTTTACCCGACTGAAATCTCCTCTTAAAATGTTCGGCAGGGAAGAGGCAGCATTGAAGTGGCTATACTCTTTCAAAGAGAACTAACCTGGAGCTTCTTCTTGGGGCGTAGTTTAAATAAGCACAACATGACCACCACTTCCTCTTCAATAATTAAAAAACTGCTTATCCTGTTTCTTGTTTTTGCAGGATTACACTATGGAAAAGATTTCCTGATGTCTCTGACAATAGGGGCTGTGATAGCAACACTTTTTTACCGTTTTGCAAATGGATGGAAAGAAAAAAAGTCCTCAAGGGGCTGGCAGCGTTAATATGTCTCCTGGTATTATTGATGGCAATAGCAGGTGTAGTGTCAGTGCTGGGTTGGCAGATATCGGAACTGACAAAGGATATTACCCTCATAAAACAACAAGTTGTTGAGATTGGCAGCCGAGTTCAGCTTTATATATTTAATCACTTCGGCATTTCAGCATTTCAGCAAACGCAGTTACTTAAAGAGGAACAACCATCCTATACCGGTATTATACAGATGATGGCAGGTTCATTGGCATACTTCTATGTCAATTTTATTTTAGTGCTTGCATATATTTTTCTTCTATTGTATTATCGCAGCCACATTAAACATTTCATCCTTAAACTTTTTCTTCACTCTCGGCAAAAGGAAATGGAGCACGTAGTTGACCGCGTAACCCATGTATCGCAACAGTATATAGTGGGGCTTAGTAAAATGATAGTATGCTTATGGATAATGTATGGCATTGGGTTTTCCGTATTAGGAGTAAAAAATGCTCTCTTTTTTTCCTTTCTCTGCGGTCTGCTGGAAATCGTTCCGTTCATCGGAAACATTACAGGAACTATACTCACTGTATTAGTAGCTGCAGTTCATGGAGCCAGCTTTCCTATGCTTGGAGGTATTATTGGTATTTATGGAGCAGTTCAATTTATACAGGGCTGGCTGCTGGAACCTATCCTGGTAGGACCTCAGGTAAAAATTAATCCATTGTTTACCATCATTGCTTTGGTGATAGGCCAATTGGTTTGGGGTATACCCGGTATTTTTCTTGCCATTCCCATTACCGCTATGTTTAAGATCGTGTGTGATCATATCGAACCTCTAAAGCCTTTGGGTTTTCTGATAGGTGAAACTGAAACCAGAAAAAGAGAACAGGGTTTTATCAAAAAAATAAGAAGCTGGTTTCAAAAGAGCAGGAATAATTAACGCCTGAGCTTTTTAGTCTTTGTTCCTCTTAGCCATGTATTTGCTAAAGGAATTAATGAGATGCCGGTATATAAAACGTAGAGACAGGTTATTCTTTATTCCTTTATAATTTTCCTATGATGAATTGAATCTCCCGATTTGACGTGAAGGAAATATACCCCGCTTGCTAATTCACTTAAGTTGAATCTGTTGTTACTCTCTTTTGGTTTAATGCTCAGAATTATTTTCCCTAAAGCATCTGAAATTAAAATTTCATCTGCTATTAGATTTTCTGTTAAAACAGTGATTTCCCCAAAGATTGGATTAGGGTATACAAAAACACTCATATTGCCGGGCGATTCACTTACACCTGTGCACAAATCAACATACAACAATAGTGTGTCAGTGCTGCTACAGTTGTTTGCATCTGAATAGGTGTAAATAATATTCCACAACCCTGCTCCCGCGCTGTCCGGGTCAAATGTATTTCCAACTACGCCTTGCCCGCTCCAGATTCCTCCGGATGGGGAGCCAATTAAATTTCCCGCAGGAGACGACAGGCAGAACGTATCATTTGCAATACTTGCTGTAACTACCGGATTTGGATTTGCCAGAATATTTTGAACATTGCTGACGGCAGTACAGCCTGCGCTGTTTGATACTATCACCGAATAATTTCCGGAAGTGTTAACTGCGATGCTTTGTACAGTGGATGAATTGCTCCATAAATAGGTATTTGCGGAACTGGAAGTCAGCGCCACGCTGTCCCCCTGGCAAAAAGTTGTTGGACTTCCTGCTGTGATAATCGGGGTAGTTGGGTTTGAATTAACAGTAACATTAATCGGTAAACTCATCGCAGTGCAACCTAACCCGTTCGCAACAGTAACCGAATAATTCCCTGATGCGCCAACTGTAATACTCTGCATTGTTGATCCGTTATTCCACAGATAAGAATTTTCGGCAATAGAGCTAAGTGTTACGCTATTTCCCGGACAAAATGTGGTAGAACCATTTGCAGTAATCGTTGGCGTTGACGGGAGAGAATTCACAGTTATATTTGTTGTTGTACTTGTCGCAGTGCATCCAAAACCATTCGCAACTTTTACAGAATAATTCCCCGATGCACTAATGGTGATGTTTTGTGTTGTTGATCCGTTATTCCACAGGTAAGAATTATTTGTGCTGGAACTAAGTGTAACACTATTGCCAGTGCAAAATGTGGTAGATCCGCTTGCCATGATCGTTGGTGTCGAAGGGTTTGGTATGATAGTAATTGAATACGTATTGCTTTGAGAAATACAGCCGTTTACATTCACCGCTACAGAATAATTTCCTGTTGCAGAGACCGTTATACTTTGAGTGGTTGTCCCTGTTGACCAAAGGTAAGCAGCACCGATAGCCGATGCATTCAGTGTCATACTCTTTCCTTGGCAAATAGAATCGTTGCCGATAACTGCAACCGCATTGGAAGGAGTCGCGGTTACAGTAACGAGGTTCGTAATAATAATTGTGCTGTCCAGTAAACTGGCCGTGTCGGTTATTGTAAGTTGAACAGAAAAATTTCCGGTGGTTGTATATGTGTGCGAAGGAGAAAATAATGTATCTGTATTTCCGTCACCGAAATTCCATAAATATTTATCGCCATCAACACTGTTGTTGGTAAAAGAAACAATTCCGCTGTCGCAGAAGGAAGTATTATTGGCAGTGAAACTTGGAATGAGCAATAAATTTTTATTGAATGTATCTGTAAGTGCCACGCTCCATTGCTGCAACGTATCGCGGAACTGAAAATGAATAATATGTGAGCCTTTTCGGATTCCGGTCATATCTATATTCGTAAGCAAGCCGTAAGGATTAACAGGTGTGGACAGATTAATATTTGTGACGGAAGCGAAAGCCGTATCAATCCAATAACGATATGCGGTTATGAGATTTGGTATTGAAGCGGAAGGGGAAATTTTCTGAAAGAACTGGTTCACAACAGAACTCCACCTATCTGCATCATCTTTGAAACGAAAGTGAAAGGTGTGAAGCCCATTGGTTAATGCAGAAGCAGAAAGTCCGGTGATCACCTGTATCTGAGTTTGAGCCGTAACAGATTGTGAAACTTTTGAGCCAAAATTATTATCGTACCAGTATTCGTAAGCAACAATCTGATGATTGGCAACAGAGGTTGCAGGAATTTTCTGAAAGAACTGACTCACTACAGAGCTCCAGTCACCCGCATCGTCTTTAAAGCGAACGTGAATGGTGTGTAAACCATCGTTTAATGCGGAAGCGGAAAGTCCGGTGATAACCTGTACCTGACTTTGAGCCGCAACAGATTGTGAAACTTTTGCGCCAAAGCCATTGTCGTACCAGTATTCGTAGGCAACAACCTGATGATTGGTAACAGAGCTTGCAGGAATTTTTTGAAAGAACTGACTCACCACAGAACTCCAGGCGCCTGCATCATCTTTGAAGCGAACGTGAAAGGTGTGCAATCCATCATTTAATGAAGAAGCAGAAAGTCCGGTGATCACCTGTACTTGACTTTGAGCTGAAACAGTTTGTGAGACTTTGGTGCCAAAGCTATTGTCATACCAATATTCATAAGCAACAACCTGATGATTAGTAACAGAGCTTGCAGGAATTTTTTGAAAGAACTGACTCACCACAGAACTCCAGACGCCCGCATCATCTTTGAAGCGAATGTGAAAGGTGTGTAATCCATCATTTAATGAAGGAGCAGAAAGTCCTGAGATTACCTGTACTTGACTTTGAGCAGTAACTGATTGTGAGACTTTGGAGCCAAAGCCATTGTCGTACCAATATTCATAAGCAACAATCTTATGATTGGTAACAGAGCTTGCAGGAATTTTTTGAAAGAACTGACTCACCACAGAACTCCAGACACCTGCATCATCTTTGAAGCGGATGTGAAAGGTGTGAAGTCCATCGGCCAATGCAGAAGCTGTCAGTCCAGTAATTACTTGTATTTGACTTTGAGCCGTAACAGATTGTGAAATTTTTGCACCAAAATTATTATCGTACCAGTATTCGTAAGCAACGATCTGGCGATTGGTAATAGTAGTAGTAGGAATTTTCTGAAAGAATTGACTTACAACGGAACTGTATCTCGAATTATCATCTCTGAAGTGAATATGAAATGTATGTAATCCGTCAGTTAGACCAATAGTAGAAACAGTGCTAATAAAGTTGAAACTACCCACAGGGCTTATACCGGTTGTGGTACGTGCAGCATAAGAATTATCGAACCAATATTCGTAAGAATTTATTTTTGAAGGAGGTGGGTTCCATTCCCAAAAATCCTGTTTATTAGCGACATCCAATCCTGTTCCGATGTACCCTTTTGCGCCAATAGAAAATCCTGTGGCGTAATATCTTGTTGTTCCGCCAAAACTTGCCTTTTGCACCCAGATATCAGTCGCCTGATTCCATTCCCAAAAATCCTGTTGATTAGCACCATCATTTCCTGTTCCTATATACCCTTTTGTGCCGATAGAAAATCCTACGGCAGCATGTCTCGCTGTTCCGCCAAAATCAGCTTTTCGCGTCCATACATCGGTCGCCTGATCCCATTCCCAAAAATCCTGTTTATTAACGCCATCATTTCCCGTTCCGATGTACCCTTTTGTACCAATAGAAAATCCTACGGCACTATATCTCGCTGTTCCGCCAAAATCAGCTTTTCGCGTCCATACATCAGTCGCCTGATCCCATTCCCAAAAATCCTGTTGATTAGCGCCATCATTTCCTGTGCCGATATACCCTTTTGTGCCGATAGAAAATCCTGTGGCTCCCCATCTTACAGTTCCGCCAAAGTTTGCTTTTGATGTCCAGCTATTGGTCGTCTGATCCCATTCCCAAAAATTATTTGTAAAACCACCGATTTCCCCTGTCCCGACATACCCTTTTGTGCCGATAGAAAATCCTACGGCAGTATATCTTGCTGCTCCAACAAAATCAGCTTTTTGCGTCCATGCATTAGTTGCTTGATTCCATTCCCAGAAACTTTGTTGACGAACCAAGCCATCTGTACCGGTTCCGATGTAGCCTTTTGTACCGATAGAAAATCCTACGGCAGCGTATCTCGCTATTCCGCCAAAGTCGGCTTTTTGAGTCCATGTGTCTTGTGCATTTGAACTTACTACAAAAACAATAAATATGATTACGAGATAGAATTTTTTCATCGTATAATTATATTAATTGTCTTGTGCCTTTACCTTTATATTGATATTCAAATCGCCAGCCGGTGTGGTGGTTGGGGCAATCGTTTTTGTTTGGATGTGCGGATTCCCGGGAACAGCAGCTTCTTTATAAGGGTAATATCCTCCGTAAATCCCAACTTGTGTTCCATCGGTGCCTAAATATGTTCCAGGAGATTGAAGGTGGTAGTTGTGCGTGTAGTTAAAGGAATTTCCGGTTTGGCTAGTGAAAATGGATGCTTGGGGCACATTAAAATAGTTTCCACTGATAACACCTGATCCTAGAGAAGGCGTATAAATAAAAAGATTGTTGCTTACGGTATTGTTCACTGCTCCTCCGCGAAAAATAACATTGCTATGAATTATAATATTGTTTTGAATCAATGACTGGTCGCTGTAGTAAAATACAAAGTCTTCATTCCATCCCCAATTGCCATCATAATTCAAAAACACATTATTTTGCACCACCCCATTATTTAAATAACGCACTCCTCCATTCACAATGTTATTTGAGAAATTAAGTGTGTTTGCGTTGTCGGTATTCAGACTCCCTGCCACAATATTATTTATCAATGTAGCATGTATGCATGGGGTAGTCCGGCTTCCCGAAAAATTTATACTGCCGTTAATAAAATTCTTTTTTATCAGAACATAATCAACCGCCTGATCAGCAGTAAAATTTAAACTGCCATTTATATACAGACCCTCAATACAGGAACTATCTGCACTACCCGAAAGCGTGATTGTAGTGGTGACGAAACTTACTCCTGTGGCTCCTGTGCTGTCGGGATAATGTCCAGTTCCTATAATGGTGAGGCGTTTATCAATGGAAGCAGGAGGATTAAAATTTCCGCCCGGTAAAATAATTGTATCACCGGCAACAGAGGCTGTGTAAGCATCCACAAATCCGCTGTTGCTGTAAAAAGGAGTAGTGGTTCCGTTGTGGTGAAGCGTTACAACAGTAAGTTGAGCGCTGGCAGAAGCCACAGACGTAAGAAACAATGTAGTTGCGAGGAAAAGGTTTTTCATTTTTTTTATTTTTAAGTGATTACTTATTTGTCTTGTGCGCCAACAGTAATATTGATATTCAAATCCCCGTTGTTATCTGTATAAGGGGCAATGATTTTCGAACGAATGTGAGGATTGGCCGGAACTGCGCCTGCCTTGTACGGATTTGCTGTTCCATACATCCCAACCTGTGTTCCGTCATTACCCAAATATGTTGCCGGATTTTGCAAATGATAATCACTGGAGTAGTCTATAGTGTAATCTGTTTCATTTACGAAAAAATTTGTAAAGGAAATATTTGTATAGTTTCCGCTTCCGATATTTGAGCCGACAGGGAATGAAAGAGGAATATTAAACACATTGTTTGTGAAAATGCCGGAGTAAACATCACTGCTGATCCCAATTACTCCACATCCGCTAACGAGTATGGCAATATTATTTTCTACAGTGGCGTTTGACCCTGTGGCAATACAATAAGCCGGACATCCGCCACCACCAAGGAATGTATTGTTTTTTACAGATATGTTCCCATTAAATAAGGATACATCGGCATTGATCAGATTATTTTCAATGCTAACAAACTGCGCGTTGCATACCCTCACCCATCCTCTTACAATATTTTCTTTTACTATTATATAAGATGCTGTGCCCGTTAAATTTTGGTTGTACCCCATCTGAATTCCAGCCACATTGCATCGGGCGATGCTATAATTTGTAACCGTTTGGTTAGCAGGCGAGTTTCCAAAAATAATGCTGCCAGTGAGGTAGATTCCCGATATAGAACCGAACGAAGCATTATTTTTCAAATAAATATTTCCACTGAGTGTGGTGGCATAAGTTGCCTGTGTTGAATCCGGATAATGTCCAGCTCCTATTATAGTAATGGAGGAATCAATAAATAAATTATTTATCTGGAATCCGCCTCCCGGAAGGTAGATTGTATCTCCTGTTCTTGCAGTGAAGAAAACAGAATCTATCTGGTAATAGATATGCGAAGTTCCGTTCTGCCTTACAAAAGCACGCTGAGCGTACATATTCAATGAAAGAAGAAAAAGCGATAATGTGATAATTTTTTTCATGTTAATTCTTTTTGTCTATGAATACAAAAGAACAACACTTGCCTTTTTTAGTTTATGAGTTATGTCATTTAATCGTATGATTCATATCAGACCAACCCCTGTAAACTAAAACTGCCCGTCCCCTACAAATCGGGACAGGCAGTGAGTGCGAAGCCTTATGGGGCTAAACAATCTATCTGACAAGCAGGTGATTTCAGAGCGATAAACTATTTACCCAAACAAAAATTTGTTAGTGCCAGTGCTTGTTAATCGGTAATTATTAACTCGTCTGTCGCAAAGATTTTATTGTCAAATGTTATTTTTTTGTTCTGTCCTGATAATGTAGTTTATTATAAGTTGATCGAATTCTTTTTTTTCCTTTTCATCAAAAGTGGTTTCAATGGGAATATAATACATAGGCAATTTGTGCAGCACTTCTACCAGTCCCGGTTTATCCAGCCGCATGGCATCTTTTTCCGTGATGATTATAAATTTATTGGGAGATGAAATGCTGTTAAACGTTTCAATGAGCCGGGTAGCTTCCACCAGCGTGTACTCATGATGGTCGGGATATGCCAGAGAAATTATTTTTAATTTCTTATTGAGCAGGAAGTCTTCAAGCGGCCTTGGGTTGGAGATGCCGGTAAGAAGAATGGCTGTTCCCCTCTCCTGAAAGAGAGGGGGCAGGGGGGAGGTGAATACAGGCACAGGTTCGCCATATTTGATGTGAGAAAATAAAACATATTGGTGCGGTTCGGGATTTATCTTTTTCAAGATGATCCTTTTTTCCACGGGTGTTAAATGGTCAGGGCATTTTGTAGCCACAATAATGTCAGCCCTTTTTTTACCGGCTCTCCATTCTCTCAGCGTTCCTACCGGAAGCAAAAAATCATCGTAAAACATTTTTCCGTAATCGGAAAGTAAAATGCTCAGTCCCGGTTTTACTCTGCGGTGCTGAAAAGCATCGTCAAGCAAAAGTACTTTCAACTCAGGAAATTTGCCAATAAGCTTTTGTATGCCATTTTTTCTGTTTTCATCCACCGAAACGATAAGTTCCGGAAATTTTTTCTTGAACTGAAGCGGTTCATCGCCAATTTGATGAGAGGTGGAATCTTTATCCGCGATGAGAAAACCGCTGGTATGCCGTTTGTAGCCTCTGCTTAATGTAGCAATCGGAAAGCGACCTTTTAGAAGACGAACCAGATATTCTATCATCGGAGTTTTCCCTGTACCACCGGCAGAAAGATTTCCAATTACGATCACAGATCGGTTAAATTCGGCAGAGGGCAAAACCCCGCTGTCGTAAAACCAGTTGCGGATCAATATGGCAAGTCCGTACAGAAAAGCAAAGGGGAATAATAATAACTTTAAAAATTCCATTCATTAAAAATACGAATAGTATTACTAAGTGAGCGATTTGACTAACTTCGCGCCTCAAATTTTACAGGTATAAATTTTATGCAGAGGATCAGAAACATCGCCATTATTGCTCACGTTGACCATGGAAAAACAACGCTTGTTGACAAAATACTTCATCAGTGCCAGCTTTTCCGGGAGAACCAGGCTACGGGAGAGCTGATTCTGGATAATAATGATCTGGAAAGAGAACGCGGAATTACAATTCTTGCAAAAAATGTTTCCGTAAATTACAAGGATACGAAGATCAATATCATTGATACTCCCGGCCACGCAGATTTTGGAGGAGAGGTGGAGCGCGTTTTAAACATGGCAGACGGAGTTTTGCTGTTGGTTGATGCCTTTGAAGGACCCATGCCACAAACACGTTTCGTATTGCAAAAAGCATTATTACATGGATTGAAAGCAATTGTGGTAATTAATAAAGTGGATAAGCCGAATTGTCGCCCCGATGAAGTGCACGATAAGGTATTCGAACTTTTCTTTAACTTGGGCGCTACTGAAGAACAGTTGAATTTTCCTACTATTTATGGTTCTTCCAAACATGGATGGATGAGTACAGACTGGAAAAAGGAAACCAAAGATATTCTGCCATTACTGGACGCTATTGTAGAACATATTCCGTCTGCGCCATCACGCGCAGGCACGCCTCAAATGCAGATCACTTCGCTGGATTATTCCTCCTTCATCGGTCGTATCGCTGTAGGGCGCGTTTTCAGGGGAGAGGTAAAAGAGAATATGCCTTTTTCATTGGTGAAACGGGACGGAAAAATTGTAAAATCAAGAATACGTGAGATATTTACGTTTGACGGACTGGCAAAGAAAAAAGTTTCAGCCGTAAAGTCGGGTGACATATGCGCTGTTACGGGCATTGAAGGTTTTGACATAGGTGATACCATTGCGGATTTTGAAAATCCGGAAGGCCTTAAGCCCATCTCGATCGATGAGCCGACTATGAGCATGCTTTTCACGATCAACAACTCACCTTTTTTCGGAAAAGATGGAAAATTTGTTACATCAAGGCATTTAAAAGACAGACTGGATAAAGAGTTGGAAAAAAATCTGGCTCTAAGAGTAGAGGATACAGGTTCTCCGGATTCTTATATGGTTTTTGGGAGAGGCATTCTGCATCTTTCCATTCTCATTGAAACAATGCGGAGAGAAGGTTACGAGCTGCAGGTCGGCCAGCCACAGGTTATTATAAAAGAGATTGACGGAGTAAAGCATGAACCTATTGAGGTGCTTACCGTTGACACACCGGAAGAATATACCGGAAAAGTAATTGAATTTGTAAGCCAGCGCAAAGGCGAAATGCTGATTATGGAACCCAAAGGCGATCTCACTCGTATGGAATTTGATATTCCTGCACGCGGACTGATAGGTTTACGAAACGCCATACTCACCTCTACGGCAGGAGAAGCCATTATGTCGCACCGATTCAAAGGTTTTGAACCATGGAAAGGACATATTCCCGGTAGAATTGCCGGAGTTCTTATTTCGAAAGAGAAAGGCCCCGCTATTGCCTATTCGATAGACAGGCTACAGGACAGAGGGAAATATTTTGTGGAACCCGGAGATGAAATATATTCCGGACAAGTGATCGGAGAGCATATCCGTCCGGACGACCTGACAATTAATATCTGTACAGAAAAAAAACTGACCAACATGCGTGCCACCGGCAGCGAAGATAAAATGCGCATTGCTCCGAAAATAAAATTCTCTCTGGAAGAAGCGCTTGAGTATATTCAGAAAGATGAATTAGTGGAGATCACGCCCAAACACATTCGTATGCGGAAAATTGTGTTGGATGAAAAAGAAAGGCAGAGGACGGAGAAGAAATAGTTACCCTGGCTCTAAAGGGTGAAATATTGTCTGATGAAAATAAAAACCATCACCTCTCATTTAGAAAGCATTGCTCCGCTTTCCCTGCAGGAGGAGTACGACAACTCCGGATTAATTATCGGGAATGTCGAAGATGAAGTGGAGGGTGCGCTCATCTGCATTGACTGTACTGAAGCAATAGTTGATGAAGCGATCAAAAAAAAATGCAATCTCATCATTGCACATCACCCTATTGTTTTCCGAGGGATCAAAAAAATCACCGGAAGTAATTACGTGGAGCGTGTGCTGTTGAAAGCAATTCAGAATAATATTTCGATCTATGCCATTCATACCAATCTGGATAATGTTAGCATTGGAGTGAACAAAAGAATTTGCGAGAAGCTGGGCTTGAATAATTACAAAATATTAGTCCCCAAATCCTCCCCCTTCACCCCCTCCAGAGGGGTACCAACAGCCGGCTCCGGCATGATCGGCACCCTTTCAAAACCAACTACTGAAATTGCTTTTCTGAATAGGGTCAAAAAAGTGATGAAATCGGCTCATCTTCGTCACACTGCATTGCTTGGTAAAAAGGTGAGCAAAGTAGCTGTTTGCGGAGGCTCCGGAAGCTTTCTTTTGAACGATGCGATTGCTGCTGGAGCCGATGTTTTTGTTACCTCCGACTTCAAGTACCATCAGTTCTTTGATGCTGATAATAAGATAGTTATAGCCGATATAGGGCATTACGAAGGCGAGCAATTCACCAAGGAATTAATACGCGACTTATTGAAGCAAAAATTTCATACCTTCGCTGCCCGTTTAACGAAAATTAATACTAATCCTGTAAATTATTTGTTTCATTCGCATCCATTCGTATAGTTGGTATTTTAACCAAATCTAAAATCAAAGACACATGGCAAAATCCACATCCCTTTCAGAAAGAGAAAAAATTGACACCTCCATAGAGAACAAGCTTAGCGCTCTTTTCGAACTTCAGACGATCGATTCCAAGATTGACAGGATACGCACCGTACGTGGAGAACTTCCATTGGAAATAAAAGAATTGGAAGATTCCGTGGAAACGCTTGCAACCCGTCTCGAAAAAACGAACGAAGATTACCGCGCCAGCGAAATTATTATTTCTGACAAGAAGACTCTGATGAAGGATGCTGAAGCGATGATAAAAAAATATAAATCGCAGCAGAGTAAAGTGCGCAATAACCGAGAATACGAGTCGCTTACCAAAGAGATCGAGTATCAGACCCTCGAAATTCAGCTTGCTGAAAGAAAAATAAAAGATTTCAAAGCATCTCTTACAACAAAAAAAGAGCAACTCGAACAGCAAGAAGAAGATTTGAAAGAAAGAAAAAACCGCTTAAAAGAGAAACAAGGAGAACTGGATGAGATCATCGCAGAAACAGAAAAGGAAGAAACGGCTTTGCTTAAACGCTCTAAGGGCGCTGAAGCTTTGATCGAAGATCGCCTGCTTAATTCTTATAAACGTATTCGTTCCAATACCCGTAACGGACTGGCAGTTGTTCCGGTGGAGCGTGATGCTTGTGGTGGCTGCTTTTCAAAAATTCCTCCACAGCGCCAGTTAGATATCAAAACACACAAAAAATTATTGGTGTGTGAGCATTGTGGACGTGTCTTGGTCGCCCCCGATATCGCTGAAAAAATGAAAGAAAAGGTTTAATTTCTAAAACGAAAAGAAATTTTTGAGATAGGTTTCTCAGTTACCCACTTCAGATATAAACTTGATCCTCATAAGACGTACATCTTCTTCGTCATATTCATCTTCGCCAAGCTCTTTCAAAGCAGTTTCTACCGAATCCGAGTCAGCTTTGCGGAAATATTGGTAAATGTCGTCCTGTACATCATCATCAATCACTTCATTGATATAGTGCCCGATATTGACACGCGTACCGGCCGATACAATACTTTCGAGTTCTCCGATAAGATCGGACATTGTTAACCCTTTAGCATCGGCAATATCTTCCAGACTGAGTTTGCGGTCAATTGCCTGAATAAGGAAAACCTTGAGCCCCGATTTGTTAATGGTAGATTTTACGATCAGGTCCTGCGGGCGTTCAATTTTATTGTCTTTTACATATTTAGCGATCAGATCGGCAAAAGATTTTCCATAACGCTGTGCCTTACCAGGTCCAACACCCGATACTTTAGCCAATTCATCTAAAGTAGTAGGGTAGGTAGTAGCCATTTCCGAAAGGCATGTTTCCTGGAAGATGATCCATGGCTGAAGATTTTCTTTTTTGGAAACCTGTTTTACAAGATCTTTGAGCATCTTGTAAAGCGGTTGGTCAAGCGCTGTTCCTCCCTGTCCCGAAATTATTGCCTCCCCTTCCTCGTCATCCGGATTTTTAAAGTCATGGTCTTTTGTGAGCAGGAAGGAGGAAGGTTTCTCAAGAAATTTTCTGCCATCTTTAGTCACCTTTAAAAGGCCGTAATTCTCAATATCTTTTGAAAGAAGTCCAGCCACATGCGCCTGCCTCACCACCGCATTCCAGTATCTTTCGTCTTTATCATCTTCAGTTCCCTTCCCAAAAATTTCCAGTTCGTTATGTTTGTATTGTTTGATCAGGGAGGTTAATGTTCCTGTGAGAACATGGACCACATGTTTTGCTTTGAATTTTTCTTTCATCTCAATAATTGAATCCAGAAGCAATTCAACATCTTCTTTTCCTTCAAACTTTTTCTTGGGATTGGTGCAGTTATCACAGTTGCCGCAATTTTCCTGTTCGTATTTTTCCCCGAAGTAATGCAAAAGAGTCTTTCTGCGGCAAACGGAAGATTCGGAATAGGTAACCACTTCCTGGATGAGCTGGCGGTTTATCTCCTGCTCGGCAACCGGTTTTCCTTTCAGGAATTTTTCTAATTTCTGAATATCCGCTTCGCTGTAAAAGGCAATGCAGTGTCCTTCTCCTCCATCTCGTCCGGAACGTCCTGTTTCCTGATAATATCCTTCCAGCGATTTTGGAATATCGTAGTGCATCACAAAACGAACATCGGGTTTGTCAATTCCCATCCCAAAGGCAATAGTTGCAACAATCACTTCCACATCTTCCATGAGGAACTGGTCCTGGGTCTTTGAACGTATATCTTTTTCTAATCCTGCGTGATAGGGAACTGCACGGATGCCGTTCACATTCAATGTACTCGCAAGCGCTTCGGTCTGTTTCCGGCTCAGGCAGTAAATGATACCCGATTTCCCTGCATTCTTGCGGATGTATTGAATAATTTGCCTGGGTGCTTCAACTTTTGAGCGCACCTCATAGTATAAATTAGGACGGTTGAAGGATGCTTTGAAAACGGTTGCATCAGGTACATTCAGGTTTTTGAGAATATCCTGCTGAACTTTAGGAGTTGCAGTCGCGGTAAGCGCAATGATTGGTACACGACCTATCTGGTCAATGAGTTCGCGGATGCGCCTGTATTCGGGGCGGAAATCATGTCCCCATTCGGAGATGCAATGCGCCTCGTCAATGGCGATGAAAGAAATATTAATGTTCTTAAAAAACTCAACATTGGCTTCTTTGGCAAGTGATTCAGGTGCAACGTAGAGGATTTTTGTCTTTCCTGCTGTAAGTTCCTCCTTCACCTTAATGATCTCTGCTTTTGCCAGGGAGGAATTCAAAAAGTGAGCGATATTATCTTTGGTGCCGAAACCGCGGATAAGATCTACCTGATTCTTCATCAGCGCGATAAGGGGTGAGACCACAATCGCGGTTCCTTCACTTATAAGAGCGGGAAGCTGATAGCAAAGCGATTTGCCGCCACCGGTGGGCATAATGACAAACGTATCTTTTCCATTAAGGATATTCTTGATTATTTCTTCCTGTTCTCCCTTAAATTTTGAGAAACCGAAGATCTTTTTAAGATGTCCTTTTAGAGAAATTTCCTGCACAACAGATGCCATTTCGTGTCCTGATTTGAGTTACGTAATGCTGATCTTAGCTTTACCCCTTCGTAAAGTGAATATACAATATTTATTAATACGCAGAAAAGGTTTTGAGGAGGTTTATCCCATCCCTAAAGAGAGAATAGGACAGGACTTATGCAAACTTTGCGGTTCTTATTGTATTTTTTGCGGATCTTTGCGGCATATAGTAGTTACGCAAAGTTCCACAAAGATAAGACGCAGAGAGCCGCAGAGAAATACAAGAATTATACCTTTTGCGTAAGTCCTGTAGGATAAAGAATTTCAGAATATTTACTTCCCTTTAGGGGCAGGGGGTGGCCTTTTTACTTGAGTTCCTTGTTCGCTTCCATATCAAACCACATGGCAAACAGGGTGAATAAGCTCGCGCTCATGAACGAGAACATAGCGGCAAGGGCGTTGATAGGAGGAATGTTTCCGAAGACGTAGACGAACCATATGATACGCACAGAGAGCAAGAGGGTTGCAATAAAGAAAAAAAAGCCCAAAAAGTAAAAAAATACAAGAGGATGAAAATTCCGAATGATGTATTTTTCTTTCATTCTCCAGAGGAACAATTTCAGCAGAAGCCAGGAAATGCTAAATACCACTTTTCTTATTTTTATTCC
>SCSP01000391.1 GCA_004297845.1 Bacteroidota bacterium
AATGGAGTACCCATCAATGAATAAACGGAAACATTTGAATTATTCAGATCAGTTCCTGAGAGGGTAACAAACTGATGTGCAGGATTAGGGTACATGGAAATAGGGAGACCGGAGGTATTTTCACTTATTCCCACTGCCGGATTAGTAACTACAATGTCGTCAAAGTAAATGTTATTTCCAAAGTCGCAGGTTGTTGCAAATGCGAAAATCACGCTTTGCCCCACATAAGGAGTTAAACTGACACTTTCTTTCCTCCACTGAGCGGCCGTAGGCGTAAAGGCAGAAGTGGTTGCAGTTCCTGTTGAAAGCGTGCTTCCCGATTTATTGTAAATAGTTGTCCATGTGCCTCCGCAATTGGCGGATACAAGCACTTTGAGCGTTTCGTTTGTTCCGGAATCGTATTGCCGGTACGCCATGCTGAATTCAAGCACAGTTCCTGACGAAGGAGCAGTTGTAAGATCAATTTGTGGGGTCATCAGGTAATCAACCTGACCAAAGTTTGAATAGGGAGTTGCGAAGACCTCCATCTTTACGCAGCCGGCACTGTTCCCAAATCCACCCACAGTTCCGTTTCTTGACATATATGCCAATGGGTTGTCAATGCTGATATAATCCCATCCATCCGGAGGGAATGTAGTACTTGTAAACCCTTCAGAGAAAGGGAATGTTGCTAATTGCTCAGAACGGAATGAACCGCCTTTGGAGTCGTTTGCAAGATTTGGATCTGTATTTCCATTTGGAGAAGCAGTAGAAACCGTGAGTTTATGTCCGCCACCGGTTACAGCAATTGCAGGAAGCGTTACCGATGTGGTAGCGCCCGATGCAAGCGACCCCGTCCAGCTAAACGGAACAGGCGTGCCATTATCAATTTTGGCATTGATCGTTACGGCAGTAAGCGCATTGGATCCATTGTTTTTCAGCGTAACAACAGGAGTAATGCTTGAACCACAAACATCCGCTTTCAGTCCATAATAATCCGATTCGAAATCTGTAGTTATAGGAGAAGTGATATTAATGATTCCGGCATCATCGGCAGAAGGAGCTGCAGGATCCATCCTCACAACGGTATTAGCGGTGTAATTTACAAACCATATTTTTCCATCAGGACCCACTTTCACGCCCATTATTCCGGATTGCCCTGTAGTAATGGTGCCCAGTTTAGTGAGAGGAGTAGTTGTTGTGTTGTAAATGATGATATTTCCATTTGTGTAATCACTAATGATCAGGCGGTTGTTGTAGAAATCCACTCCGCTTGGCTGGGTAGTAAATGTTTCAATTGTTTCCACCGTTGCACCGGTCATGTTATAATATCCGGCAAGTGGCTCACTGGTTGCGCTGAGGTTTCCGGAATTTGTGCCTGAAGTTGTTTTCAGGCGCTTCAGGGTTTTGTTGCTTCCGCCTACAAAATACAGCCATTCATTTGCCTTGTCCATTACCATATGACTGGCTACGTTTGGAACTCGTGAAACAGTTACATCTGTGTATCTCCAGATTTTTCCATTGCCATGGCCTGTATTTCCGGGTCCGTGGTGGGTGCTGAAATCATATTTGCAGATGTTTCCGTTTTGTCCGTCAAACAACCAATAGGTCCATGCGTTGTCATAAGCCATTCCCATGCCGTTAGGGCTTTGGTGAAGCATATCCAAATGACTCCCAAGCATACCGGAAGTGCCTTGGAATACTTTAGCGAAAATTGCGGTATCCCCTGTCCAAAGGGATGGCCCTGCGAACAGGTCGCCTCCGTTAGTAGATTCTCCAATGGTGCCGAAAGTTCCGTCTTCGCCAAAAGCAAATGCCGATCCGTAATTCCAGAAGTGACTAGCATCGGAATCTTTTCTGTACACGGATGTTTGTCCCGGAAGCCCTGCATTGAAAATGATAATGTTTGTAGTTCCTGAGGTCCCTTTGTTGCACACCCAAAGTTCATTGGTGCCGGGTTTAAAATCAAGATCACGCGGAAGGGATATCTGCTGTGCAGAACCGGCAATATTGGTGTAAGTTACGGTGCCGGTTAGATAATTATCTAAATAGTTTTGTTGGGAGAATAATGTTAGGCGAAAAAAAAATCCGATCACAATAAATAGCGTTTTTTTCATAAAACTTCTTGTTTGATGTTTTTTTATTTTTCAAAAATATGATTACTATCATGTAATTACAAACAAAAACTCTCCTAAATAGTAATTTCCAAATAATATTGTATATGGGTAATATATTGATTTATAATATCTTGGTATAATAATATTATATTTTCTATTAATCACCTTCTTCGCGTGAATTTTAAGATTCAAAAGTTGCTCATTATTAAAGGGACTTAATGAACAAACGCCTGTTCGTATTCTGCTTTTTGTGTCCTGATTATGTAAGCAAATTGGTTGTCCCTTTGTAAAAAACGGGGCGTTCCCGGTTTAAAAAATGAATTGAATCCCACCGGTCTATGAAATTATTGTGCAACAAATATTCATTTACCGCCATCAACTGTCTTTTGGTTTTTACATCCTGCGTGTTATTTTCATCTTATCTGTTTTCCCAATCTGTCGCCCAGAATAAAGAGGTTGAGATAGTCAGGGAGATTGTCGTGGAGGAAAGCGGGATACATGCTATTTCAAAAAGCAGCTCAGATACAATAGTCATTGATCTTAATAACAATGTTGTAGTATATAATTATCCGGAGGGCTATGTATCGTTCTGGTATAAGATATACGCAAAAAAAGATTGTGAAATTACTTTTGAGATATTTCCTGCCGAGGCCAATAACCGGTATAATTATTTTTTGTACAAAGCCAATGGCGACCTGAATGTGTCCGATGTGAAGTCAAAGAATGTATATCCAATTCGGGCAAATCTGTTTGCAGATGAAATGGAGAAAAGCGGGACGGGTTTGTCCATCACGTCCAATGTGAATTATGAAGACACTGGTTCTGTCAGTAAGGCGAGGAGGTTCTATCACAGCGCCTATCACGGTGCGGTAACTGCAATTGCCGGAGATGTCTTGCTCCTGAACATTTACCATTTGAAAGGCAATGATTGCGGCCAGCAGTTTACGCTGAAATCAAACAATCAATCTCAGAAATTTCAATCTTTATACCAAGCCTGTTTTGAAAATCATAGGGCAAATGTAAAAACGGAACGGATCGTAAATTTAAGGTTTCCGCCAAAAGTGATTGTGAAACCTCTGCCTGCAGGGCAAGCGGCAAAAGCCAGTTACGTTATTTGGGACAGCCTGAAACATAAAACGATAGACGCTGAAATGTGCTGGACAAAGAAACACAAAACCAGCTATACAACCGTAAAAGGTACTGGTGAAATAATTCTCGAAAAGAACACCGTTTATACTATTATTTTTTCTGCCGTAGGATACAAAAGCAAGCCGGTAACATTTTTGACAACTGATTCGCTGATCTCCTTTTCCCGTTACGTATTTCTAACGCCTGTAAAAGAAGGAGAGAATTTTTCGATGGATAAAATATATTTTTATCCCAACACCTACGCCATGAGGCCGGAAGCGGGACATGAATTGAATAAATTGTTGAAGTATCTCAAAGCCAATACAGAGATCCGAATAGAGATTCAGGGATTTACGAATGGAAATAACCGTATCAAGGCATCGCCCGATGATATGAGTGAAGGGAGTTTTACGGGAAGTTCCAAAAAGCTGTCAAAGATGAGAGCAGAAAAGATCAAGAATTACTTAGTGGAGAACGGAATTGCCGAAGACCGCCTGATATCAAATGGTTTTGGAGGCAGCCAAATGATTTACGAAAATCCGCGAAATCAGGAGGAAGCCAATAAGAACATAAGGGTAGGTATTCAGATACTTCCCCAAAAAGAGGGAGCTTATTCCAGCAGCGTCCAAGTGAAAAGATAACGCAGTTCCGATATATTTTTCTATTTTAGCAACCTTAATTCACTAAAAAATATTTTACATGAAAGTAACAGTAGTAGGAGCAGGAAATGTAGGCGCAACATGCGCTGATGTAATTGCTCAGAGAGATTATGCTAACGAAGTCTGGCTACTGGATATCAAGCCCAACTTTGCTGAGGGAAAAGCGCTCGATATCTGGCAGGCGGCTCCCATTCACCAATATGATTCGAGGGTGAAAGGAAGTACGAACGATTATTCCAAAACTGCAAATTCCGATGTGGTGGTTATCACTTCCGGCCTTCCACGCAAACCGGGCATGAGCCGCGATGACCTGATCTCTACCAATGCCGGTATTGTAAAAACCGTTACCGCCAACATTCTTAAATATTCTCCTGATACGATTATTATCGTAGTGAGCAATCCGCTGGATGTGATGACCTATTGCGCTTTCCTGACTGCTAAAAAGGCTTCTTCGAGAGTTTTTGGAATGGCAGGAATACTTGATACTGCCCGTTACCGTGCTTTCCTGGCAACAGAATTGGATTGTTCTCCAAAAGATATTCAGGCTGTGCTGATGGGCGGACATGGAGATACCATGGTGCCGCTGCCACGTTATACAACCGTGGCCGGAATACCTGTTACGGAACTCATTGCAAAAGATAAATTAGACGCGATCATTCAACGCACCAAAGCAGGGGGAGGAGAGATTGTAAACCTGCTTGGAACTTCTGCCTGGTATGCCCCCGGAGCTGCCGCAGCTCAAATGGTAGAGGCTATCGCGCTCGATCAGAAAAGAATATTCCCTGTATGCGCCATGCTTAACGGAGAATACGGAATGAAAGATATTTACCTGGGTGTTCCTGTGGTGCTTGGCAAAAACGGAATTGAAAGGATCATTGAACTCAAATTAAATGCGGAAGAGAAAAAAATGCTTTCTGATTCCGCTAAAGCGGTGAAAGAAGTGATGAGTGTGCTGGACAACATGAAAGTGCTTGCTTGATCAATTCAAAAGTTAATAAGCTAACAGCCAAAAGGAAGGGTTGAATAATATTCAACCCTTTTTTTATGAAGACAAAGATCCCCATAAAACTGCTGAAACTGGAAGACGGGTTCCATCTGCTGGTGAATATGCGTGTTAACGGCAAGCCGGCCAGGATGCTGATCGATACGGGAGCTTCCAAGACCGTTTTTGACAAAGAGCGAAGCGCACGTTTTATTTCTTCCGGGAGTTTTGAGAAGCACGATAAACTTTCCACCGGACTGGGCACCAGCACCATGAAAAGTCACCTGGCGGTTATTGGGAGTATCTCTCTCGGCAATGTGGAGATCAGAAATTACAAGACTGTGGTCATTGACCTTTCCCACGTTAATGTTGCCTATGGGCAGTTAAAGCAAAAACCGATTGAGGGAGTGCTGGGTTCTGATATTCTGAAAAAGTATAAGGCAGTTATCGACTATGGAGCAAAGAAATTAGTCCTTAGCTCTTATTATACAGGAAACGGGGTAAAATAGTACATTCTACAGGTTGTACAGATAACAGATTTTTTTCAGATTTACAGATTACAGATGGCTGTTTATCTGAAAATCTGTGTATATCTGTTATCTGTACCATATCTTGAAAGTGTATTAATTTATCCCGTTCGCAGTATAGAGGAATCTATCTTTGATATCCTGAGTTGGGATCATGCAGGAGTCCTTCTTTCCCCACCATTTGTAGCGGTTGCGTGCGATGATGTCGTAATAGAAATCGCGGATGTATGCGGGAATGATAATAAAAGCGAACAGCAGGGCATAAATTCCGCCCAGGTGAAAGCAAACATGAAAGTATGCTGTTGATTTGATGTGTGCCTGCCCGTTGTATATTAATACGACACTTTCCTTTTTTTCTGAAATGCTGTATTGTTTCAGTAATTTTTTCCCTGCATCCGATTGCAGAGCTGCAAACCGGAATTTTTTTTTACTGTCATGACGGATGATGAAATTTATCCACTTGTTGCAATAGTTGCAAATACCATCAAAAAGAAGAACAGGATTATTTTCTTGAGCAGACATAGATTATGGCCTCACGGCAATGGAGTAGGGGTCAGCCGCTACTTCAATTAAAGGTACAAAAACGAATTGATACTCCTTTTCGTATATTCGTAATATTTGCTTTTCGGGGATTTATGTTTTTCTTTATTTCCAAAATAGTTTCCTTTCTGTTCACACCCATTTTTTGGGTATTTTCATTGCTTGTTGCAGCGCTCTTTTTAAAGGGTCCATCGAGAAAGAGAAAAGCGCTCATCGGAGCGATAGCCTTGTTTTATTTTTTCTCTAATTCATTTATCCTGGAAGAAGTCAGCCGTATTTGGGAGGCGCCTGCCACTCACTATAAAGACCTGAAAACCTATGATGCCGGAATTGTGCTTGGAGGAATGTTATCCTACGATATTCAATATGACAGGATTCAATTTCAGAGAGGGGCGGACAGGTTATTTCAGGCAGTTGAGTTGTATAAAACAGGTTCAATTAAAAAAATATTCTTTGTAGGCGGTAGCGGCAGCATTGAATTTGCTGAAATGAAGGAAGGAATGTTTGTACGCAGATATTTACTCACACTTGGAATCCCTGATGCCGACATCTGGATAGAAAATGAATCGCGTAACACGAGGGAGAATGCGGTTAATGCAAAAGAGTTTCTTGTAAAAAATAACTTTGATTCCGGGAAATTCCTGCTTATTACTTCCGGGCATCACATGCGAAGGTCCTTGGCCTGTTTCAAGGTGGTAGGCTTGGATGTTACCCCTTACTCCGTTGACAGAACGGCAAGCCCTGAAAGGAGGTTTTCTCCTGAACACTTACTGGTTCCGAATGTGATTGCCTTGATGTGGTGGAATGCAGTAATTCATGAATGGATTGGGATGGTTGTATACAAGATCAGAGGATTCGCCTAAAAATTTGCGGTGTTTTGCCTCAAATATTCTTTCGGTAGTTTTTTATTTTTTGCAACTCCGAAAAGTTCCGTGTAGTTATTGAAGGTTACTTCTTTGTAAGTAGCGCCCGATACAGGTATTTTTTGAATGTATTCCGCAGGCTTTAGGTTTATCATTACAAGACCATCCAGTGCGATTTCAGCAGGCATTTTGAATGTAGAATCAACATATTTCCAGCGATAATACAAATCCGTACCGTCTGTGTAATAGTCAAGAAAAGGAGCTTCTCTTCTGTATAAATACTGGTCAAAAAACCATTTGTAATCTTCTCCGGTTTTTTCATTTACGGTATTTATGAAATCTGCAGATGTAACTGTTTTTTTCGTATAGGTTTTATGGAATGTTTTTAGAATATCAAAGAATAGCTGGTCGTTACTGATAAGTGTACGGAGCGTATGCAGTATCCATGCGCCTTTCATATAAACATCGCTGTCTTTGTAATCAAAGAATCTGACTCCGACCGGGCCAACAACCGGTCTTTTGTTTTTGATGAACAGGCGGTACGTAAGTAAATACCTCAGGTATGCGTTTTTTCCTTGAGTGTTTTCCACGAATAATGCTTCGGAATAAGTGGCAAAACCTTCCTGCAGCCAGACATCGGCAAGGTCAGAAGCCGTTATGCTGTTCCCCCACCATTCATGCGCGCTTTCGTGCAGGATGATGTAGTCAAAGCCGTTATAGCTTGTTTTGTAGTCGGCACCGTACGCGATGGCGGTCTGATGTTCCATTCCTTCATAAGGGGATTCGATCAGTTTATATCCGTCTTTGTACCAGGGGTAATCTCCGAAGGTTTTTTCAAAAAAAGCGAGTTGTTCTTTTGCCTGGGTCAGATGCTTTTTTGCTTTTTCATAGTTTACCGGGAGAACATAGTGATTGACTGAAAGAGTATTTCCGGAGGGCATTTGATATGAATCAGCAAGCAGTGCAAATTTTCCAACGTAAATTGAAACATCATAAAGATTGATGGGGTAGGAGATATGCCATTTGTAAGTGGCGAAATCTCCGTTCTCTTCTTTTCCGGTGAGGTGTCCGTTTGCAACTGCCATCAGGTCCTTAGCCACGGTGATATTGATTGCAGCGCTGTCCGGTTCATCGTTTGTTACGTCTTTGCAGGGCCACCAGAGGCTGGCTCCTTCCGTTTCGCATGCAACACCAATCCATGGATTTCCTTCTTTATCTTTTTTCCATACGAATCCTCCTCTCCAGGGCGGTTTTGGTGCAACAACTGGTTTGCCTTCGTAACCTATAGTGAGTTTGAATTTTTCACCTGCCGGTATTTTTTTTGGCATAGCTATAAAGATTGCCCCGTGTTTTCTAATGTACTTTACGTCCTCTCTCCTTGCCCTCTCCAAAGGGGAACATAATTCTATTGAGTTTATTTTTAGGTTTTGGTATAAATCGATCTGAAGGGTATCAAAATCCACAAGTGCGGTTGCCCGCATTTCCACTTTTCCTTTCAGGTATTTATTTTTGTGGTCAACGAATAGGCTGAGATTATAAAATGTTGCGTCAAAACAACTGCGGTATTTGTTTATTGCACCAAGCAGCTTAGTGGATGCAGAGAATTTCGGATACTTACCTGCCTTTTTGGGGTTTGTAACCCGTACGTGAATGCCGAGGAGAGAGCAGGAGGAAAAAACAGCCAGAACAATATAAAACGTAAAATGGCGGAGGGCAGATAGGTATTTCAAGAGGAAGAATTATTTAAGGGAGGAAAGTTGATTTTCAATCGCTTTGATCTTTGCTTCGGCATCGGCTTGTTTTTTCTTTTCCATCTCAAGGATTTCCGGCTTTGCATTTTGCAGGAAGCGCTCGTTGGCGAGCTTTTTTTGAACGGATTGAAGGAATCCCTTGTGGTAGTCAAGTTCTTTTGAAAGATGTTCTTTTTCTCCGGCTACGTTTATGTTTGCGCCCATGGGGATAAAAAACTCCATTTTATTTACAACAAAGGAAAAGGCGTTGTCAATTTTGCCTTCAGTCAATTTTATTTCAGACAAATTGGCCAGTTTGCTGATGATCTCAGGATATATCCAGGATGAATCTTTTTTGATGTACAAAACGTGTTTCTCTTTTGGAGAAATTCCTTTTGAATTCCTGAAGTTCCGTACATGGCTGATGATCTCTGCCGACATTGCCATTTTCATTAACTCTGTATTTGCCGTTGAGAATTTATCGCTGGGCCAGGAGGAAAGCATGATGCAGTCTTTTTCCTTCCTTTCCCTGATGAGATGCCATATCTCTTCGGAAATGAATGGCATGAAAGGATGAATGACTTTTAAAAGATCCTCAAAGAAGTTTATGGTTGCATCGTAAGTTTCTTTGTCAATAGGATTTGGCTTGCCTTCCATAAATTCAGGTTTTACGATTTCAAGGTACCAGGCGCAGAAATCGTCCCAAACCAGTTTATAGCAGGTCATCAACGCTTCTGACATCCTGTACTTGGCGTACTGGTCGTTAATTATTTCCAACTGCTCCTTGAATTTTGCATTGAACCAGTCGATTGCAATTTTATTGACTTCACCCCGGCCCTTTCCAACGGGAGAGGGAGAAACTTCCCATCCTTTGATGAGCCGGAATGCATTCCATATTTTATTGGAGAATTTGCTTCCTTGTTCGCAGTAGCTTTCGTCAAATAAAAGGTCGTTGCCGGCCGGTGCACAGAGGAGCATTCCTACACGGACTCCATCCGCTCCGTATTTCTCAATGAGCTCTATCGGGTCGGGAGAGTTGCCAAGCGATTTGCTCATCTTCCTGCCAAGTTTGTCGCGCACGATCCCGTTTATGTAAATATTTCTGAATGGTTTTTCCTTCCTGAATTCGTAGCCGGCAACGATCATTCTTGCGATCCAGAAGAACAATATGTCCGGAGCGGAGATAAGGTCGTTGGTCGGGTAATAATACGTTATGTCTTTGTTTTTTGGGTCCTTAAAGCCATCGAAAACGGAAATAGGCCAAAGCCAAGAGGAGAACCATGTGTCTAAAACATCTTCATCCTGGCGCAGATTTAGGATTTGGGATTCAGGATTTAGGATTTTGAATTTATCTATGGCTTCGGCTTTTGTTTTGGCAACTACGCAGTTTTCTTTTTCATCATACCAAGCAGGTATGCGCTGCCCCCACCAGAGCTGTCGTGAGATGCACCAGTCGTGCACGTTCTCCATCCAATGCCTGTACGTGTTGATGAATTTATCGGGGATCAGTTTTATTTCTCCGTTCAGCACATTATCAAGAGCAGGCTTGGAGATATGGTACATTTTCAAAAACCATTGCATGGAAAGTTTTGGTTCGATCACAGCACCGGTACGTTCACTGTAGCCTACTTTGTTCCTGATGTCATCTGTTTTTATCAAATACCCTTTTTCCTCGAGCTCTTTTACGATCTTTTTTCTTGTCACAAACCTGTCTTCTCCGATAAAAAACCGTGCGGCTTTGCTCATCGTCCCATCAGGATTGAGAACATTTATAGAATCAAGCCGGTGCTTTATACCCAGGTTGTAGTCGTTGATGTCATGAGCGGGAGTAACTTTCAACGCCCCGCTTCCGAACTCTTTGTCCACATACTCATCAAAGATGATCGGTACAGGCCTGTTTACAAGCGGCACCATGGCTTTTTTTCCTTTCAGCTTTTGATAACGTTCATCTTCCGGGTGAACGCAGATAGCGGTATCGCCCAAAATAGTTTCGGGGCGCGTGGTTGCAATTGTAATCCAAGCCTCATCCCCTGATACCTCTCCATCTCGCTCCGCCATAGCGCTTTGTGAAGGCGAGAAGGAGAGGGGAGTATTATCCTCATTTACTAATTTATACCGGACGTAAAAAAGTTTCGAATTAACTTCCTTGTAGTTTACTTCTTCGTCAGAAAGGGCAGTGAGACCTTTGGGGTCCCAGTTCACCATGCGCATCCCGCGGTAGATGTGGCCTTTTTTATGCAGGTCAATAAATACGTCAATTACAGCCTCACTCAGAGAATCTTCCATGGTGAAACGGGTTCGGTCCCAATCGCAGGAGCAGCCGAGTTTTTTCAGTTGCTCCAGAATTATTCCTCCATATTTTTCTTTCCATTCCCAGGCGAATTTTAAAAACTCATCGCGGGAAATATCTGATTTTTTGATCTTCTTTTCCGCCAGCAGAGCAACCACTTTTGCTTCGGTGGCGATAGAAGCATGGTCGGTACCCGGTACCCAGCAGGCATTCTTGCCCATCATCCTGGCCCTGCGAATCAGCACATCCTGAATAGTGTTGTTCAGCATGTGGCCCATGTGAAGCACGCCCGTAACATTGGGAGGAGGAATTACGATGGTATAGGGTTCTCTTTCATCCGGAACTGAACGGAAAAATTTCTTCTCCACCCAGTAGGAATACCATTTGGATTCTACTTCTTTTGGATTATATGTTTTGGGAATATCCGCCACAGGCATTAAAAATAGTAAGATGTTTGGAAATGAGAAGAAAAAATTCCCCTTGTCAGCCGAGGCGCCTGCGAGCTAACGCTCCCAACCTACGGTTGTCCTCTTTTTAAGGGGGAGACAACAGCCGTAAGAGACATGTCTAAACTCTTCACACTGTGGGTGAGGGCACCGGAGGAGATGTAATCCGCTCCGCAGGAAGCGTATCTGTGGATATTTTTTTCATTAATACCTCCTGAAATTTCTATTTCGTACTTCCTGTTGATGAGCTTAACTGCTTTTTTGATATCAGGAACAGAGAAGTTGTCAAGAAGGATTCTGTTGACTTTTCCGATATGCATAATTTCTTTTACTTCTTTTAAATTTCTGGCTTCTATCTCAATTTGGAGGTTTAATTTTTTTCTTTTCAGATACGTGTTTGCTGCTTCTATAGCGGGTTGTATGCCGCCTGAGAAATCAATGTGATTATTTTTTATCAGAATCATATCATACAGCCCGAAGCGGTGATTGTGCCCGCCTCCAATTCGTACTGCCCATTTTTCGATTGTACGCAGCCCGGGACTTGTCTTTCGGGTGTCCAGAACTTTTATTTTGTAAGGCTTGCAAAGACTTGTATATTTGTTTGTCATGGTGGCTATCCCGCTCATTCTTTGCATGCAGTTCAGCACCACGCGTTCGGC
>SCSP01000392.1 GCA_004297845.1 Bacteroidota bacterium
GAAAAAACAAAAAATAATTTTTGCACCGGATAAAAATTTAGGAAAATATATTCAAAAACAAACAGGAAGGAAAATGATTTTATGGGATGGATACTGTATGGTGCATGAACTATTTTCTTTAAAAAAAATAATTCAACTGAAAGAAAATCATCCCAATGCAAAATTTATCGCTCATCCGGAATGTGAAGAGGCTGTTTTAGTAAAAGCAGATTATATAGGTTCAACAACCGGTTTGTTAAATTTTACAATTAAAAATCCATCCACAGAATTTATTGTTGCTACCGAAACAGGAATCATTTATCAGATGCAGAAAGCCTCACCGAAAAAAAGTTTTATACCAGCACCACCAGACAATTCCTGCGCCTGTAATGATTGTCCGCACATGAAACTGAATACGCTTGAAAAATTGTACCATTGTCTTAAATTTGAACAACCTGAAATAAATTTGGATAAAAATTTGATAGATAAAGCGGTAGTGCCCATTAAAAGAATGTTGGAAATATCAGCGCGATTGGGATTATGAAAAAGGTAGAAAACAAGGGAATTACAGGATATAGGGTAAATATACACTCCCTTGTTTTCCTTATTCCATTTATTTCTCTGGCTCAGTCGCAGCAGGACGTAAACCCCAACGGCTACAATAAATTCTACTACGAGAATGGAAAAATATCAAGCGAAGGCAATATGCGGGATGGAAGGCCCGATGGTTATTGGAAAACATATCTGCCGGATGGAAAAATAAAATCCGAGGGCAACAGGAATAATTTTAAATTAGACAGCCTTTGGAAATTTTACGATGATAATGGAACGCTACTGACAGAAATAAAATATAAAGAAGGAAAAAAATCCGGAATAAAAAAAACGTGGGATGCGAAAGGATTTATCGTGAATACAGAGTCTTTTGTGGCTGATGTAAAGCAGGGACTATCCCTCTCGTACTATCCGCCTGAGGATTCAATCCAAACAATAGGAAAAGAAAAAATCAGAACTCCTTTTGATAAGGGGAAGGAGCATGGCGTTGCCTATGAATATGACAAAGACGGAAAAATCATAACAGTAATGGAATATTCCTATGGAGTTCTTAAAAAGCAGGAAATGATCAACCGGGCGGACAGGCAAGGTCAAAAACAGGGCGTATGGAAAGAGTTTCATGAGAATGGAAAAGTGAAGGAAGAAACTTCGTATCAGAATGGAAAGAAGACGGGCTATTCCAAAACCTATTCGCCCAGCGGCAGCTTGGCCAATATCGAAAAATATGTTGGAGACTCTTTGCAGAAAGAAGCGCCCGAACTGACCACCAAATTGGAAGTGCGGAATGAATATTATGAGGACGGAAGCATAAAAAAAACGGGAACCTATCTGGAGGGATTGGCGGAAGGTACGCACAAAGAATATTCTCCGGAAGGAAAGATCACGCACGCAAAAATATACAGAGAAGGTAACCTGATTGGCGAAGGGCTTATGGATGAAGCCGGAAATCAGCAAGGTTCTTGGACAGAATACCATTTTGCAGGACAAATAAAAGCAAGGGGAGTGTATGATAATGGCACGCGGACAGGCGAATGGATATTTTATCATCCTAACGGCAAGACCGAGCAAAAAGGGAAGTACGATAAGAAAGGCAAGCCACAAAGCCTCTGGCAATGGTTTTATGACAACGGAAAACTTTTAAGGGAAGAAAATTATCTGAACGGAAAACGGGAAGGGGCGCTCACAGAATGGAACGACAGCGGAAGGGTAATCACTAAAGGAGAATACGTGGACGGGCTTAAAGAGGGTAAATGGTTTTATCAGATACAGGATTACCGGGAAGAGGGAGTGTACAAAAGCGATCAGAAGGACGGTCCCTGGGAATCATATTATGTGGAAAACAACAAAGTGCGTTTTGCCGGAAAATTTATAGAGGGCTTTCCTGATGGAAAACATTCCTATTATTTTTATGACGGAAAGTTAAGCGAGGAAGGAAAGTATGTAATGGGCAACAAGAACGGGAAATGGGAGTATTATAATCCGGACGGAACCATTTTGCTGGTTATCACATTTAAAAATAACCGCGAAGTAAAATACGATGGCGTAAAAGTAAAACCGCTTCTTCCGGGAGAAGGCAAAAAGTAAGATGGGTATGGCAAATGAAAGCAAGTCAAGCCGTGAACTGGAGGAAAGCGAGGAAAGGTACCGCAACCTTTTCGAAAATAATCTGGCTGCGGTTTTTCGTTCAGAGGTGGGCGGAGGCCTCGTGGAGGTGAACCAGGCCCTTGTGGATATTTTCGGATTCAGTTCGATCGAGCAGTTAAAAAAGACCAGCGCCAAGGACCTGTATTACTCCGAAGAGGAACGCAACGCGTACGTAAAAGACCTCCGGGAAAAGGGCTACGTAAAGAACTACCAGATGCGTATGCGGAAAAGAGACGGCAGTGAGATATGGATAATGGAAAATGTTATGCTCGTTAAAGATCAACGGACAAAAAAAGAATACATCGAGGGAACGCTCATTGACATTACCGAGACAAAACGCATGCAGCAGGCGCTGCAGGAACGGGAAGAGAACTACAAAAGTCTGATCGAACACACACCGGATGGGATTTTAATTCACGATGAAAAAGGGGAAACCATTTACGCCAACCCCGCAGCCCTCCGGATGGTTGGTTTTGCTTCGATCGAAGAGACCAAAGAAAAGAACCTGTTTCACTACGTGCTGCCGGAATACCACGAAAAGATCCGGAACCGGAAAGTGAAGCTGGATGAAAAAGGAGACTCTCCCTTCTTAGAAATAAAAATGCGCAGGCCCGATGGAAATATCGTTGAGGCAGAAATCAAGACAAACCGCATTACCTACTTGGGTAAGCCGGTGGTAGAGGTGGTGATGCACGACAGTTCCTTGCAACGCCAACTGGAACGCGAGCACTTGCGCCTGCAGGTGGAAGAGGAAACCAACCGGGAGCTAAAAAGGGAAATTGCTTCGCATATACGCACCCGTCAGCGCTTGAATTCAAACCAGAAATATACACGCTTGCTGTTAGACAGTTCCATCGACATGATCTGCGCCTGCGACCAGAAAGGCAGGATCACGGAATTCAATCATGCGGGACAAAGCACCTTTGGATATTCCCTGATGGAGGTGCTTACCAGGGATCTTGCCGTCCTGTATGCGGATGAAGAACAGTACCACGCAATCCGCAGGATTATTGCAGAGGATGAAAATTTTCTTGGAGAAGTTAAACAGCTGAAAAAGAGCGGGGAAATATTTCCCGCCTACATCAGCGCCTCGGTGCTGAAGAACGAGCACGGGGAGATTATAGGCATGATGAGCATATCCAGGGATATAACCCGCATCAAAGAAACGGAAGAGCAATTGAAAAAGTCAGTTCATGAAAAGGAAATACTCCTAAAAGAGATTCATCACCGCGTGAAGAACAACATGCAGGTGATATCCAGCATCCTCAAACTACAGTCGGCCTATGTAAAAGATAAAAAAACAGTCGAGCTTTTTGACGAATGCCGCAACCGTATTGCCTCGATGGCGTTCATTCACTCCTCGCTTTACATGACCAAAGATTTTACGAACATCAACTTTTCGGATTACGTTACCAACATCGCAAGCAACCTGCACCAATCCTATGTGAGTACAGACAAAAAAATAGCATTAAAACTGGATGTGCCAAGCGTTTTCCTGCACATTGACGATGCCATTCCCTGCGGGCTGATTATTAACGAATTATTGTCTAATTCGTTCAAATATGGGTTCGCAAAAAAGAAAAAAGGAAGCGTAGGAATATCCGTGAAGGTTAAAAAAGAAAATATTATACTTGCAATCTGGGATAACGGAGCAGGCTTCCCTGAAAAAGTGGATTATAAAAATACAGAGTCGCTCGGATTACAGTTGGTAATTTCCCTCACCGAGCAACTGGGGGGAAAAATAAAATTGGAAAGCAGACAGGGAGAAGGAACAAAATTTATCCTTGCGTTTCGCAAAACAAAGTAATACAGACACAACATGGCAACATCCAAAATAGGAATTCTGATAGTGGAAGACGAAAGCATTGTTGCGAGGGATATTCAGCAGTCGCTGAAAAAATTAGGTTATGAAGTGCTGGGCATCTGCGCTACAGGCGAAGAGGCGGTCTCTAAGGCAGAACAGACCAAGCCCAGCCTGGTGCTGATGGACATTATGCTGAGGGGCGACATGAGCGGCATTGAAGCAGCCGATCAGATCGGTCAAAAACTTCACATTCCGATAATTTTTCTAACCGCCTATGCCGATAGCAGTACGCTTTCAAAAGCGAAAGTTACCGAACCCTACGGATATATCATAAAACCGTTCAAGGAAATAGATCTGCAGACAAACATTGAGATCGCGCTTTATAATCACGAAAAAGCAACCGAATCCCAAAAAGAGCGGGACTTTTTGTATTCTTTGGTCGAGGCAAAGAGCACCAAGGAAACCATCTTTGTAAAATCAAATATGAAGTTGGTAAAAATATACACTAAGGAGATATATTTCATTGAAGCGCTGAAGGATTATGTGACCATCAACACCAAGAACAACCGCTATGTTATTCATTCCACCATGAAGGACATAGAGTCGAAATTTCCTGCTACGGAGTTTCTCCGCGCGCATCGATCCTTCATTGTACGCATAGACAAGATTACCGCCATAGACCACAACTTCCTTGTTCTGGATGATATTCAGAAGCAAATTCCCGTCAGCGCCTCCTACCGGGGTGAACTCGATAAGCGCCTCAACATGATATAACCCGCCTCCGTGCAGTTTTCTTCTGAAAGATGAGCAAGAAAAAGCCCGTACCCAAAAACATTCCCAACAGGTCAGCGGATACTAAAAAGCAATCCCCGAGGACTCAAGGAAAACAGGATACTTCCATAAGCCAAAAACAATGGATCGCGACCGTAGCCCTTGCCGTTTTAACGTATGTTGTCTTTTATCCTTCCCTGAAATGCGAATTCACCAATTGGGATGATGGCACGTATGTGACGGAAAATCCGCTGATATGGAAACTGGATGGTGAGCATGTGAAAAATATTTTTATCAATCCCCCGGAAAAAAGAACAGAAAGCATTTTTTCCTGGTTTACTCCCGTTTCGCTGAACTACCATCCGCTCACCATGTTATCCCTGGCGATGGATTACAGGTTCAACAAGCTGGATCCGTATCAATATCATCTGGTGAATCTGCTCATTCACCTGCTGAATGTATTGTTACTTTTTGTTTTCATCCAAAGATTTGTTCAGGGCTTTAATCAGCGGCAAAGCAGCGATGGATTCCGTCCTGATCCGTTC
>SCSP01000042.1 GCA_004297845.1 Bacteroidota bacterium
GTAATTGCATAGCGTTTCTTTTCTTGCAAAGTTCAGTCATCTGAAAGCTCAGATGTCTTGATTTTTAAGGGCTTTTAAACACCCTGTTGTTAGAATTCAACAACCCTGCAAATAAGTATCGGGCGTATCGTATTTTATTTATCTTTGTCGTCCCTTTCTAAAAAATTAAACAAGGGATTAAAAACAAGTTACATGAACATTTACGTATCAAATTTAAGTTTCAAACTTCAGGACGAAGATCTTAAGCAAGTTTTCACAGCATTTGGGGAAGTAACCTCAGCAAAAGTAATCAGAGACAATCAGTCAGGCCGTTCCAGAGGGTTCGGTTTCGTTGAAATGTCGAGCGATGACGATGCTCGTGCAGCCATTGAAAAACTCAATGGAACAGAAGTAGACGGAAGAACAATCGTTGTCAACGAAGCACGCCCTCGTACAGAAGGTGGTGGCGGAGGCGGTGGTGGCTTCAAGAAACGTGGTGGCGGAGGCGGCTACGGTGGTGGCGGAGGCGGAGGCTACGAAAGACGTGGCGGAGGCGGAGGCGGCTACAGAGACAGAGATTAACTCTCGCTCTGCTCCCCGATTGCATCGGGGACAAAAAAGTACATCCTACCTTAGTTTAGTATAGATAGCGGACAACTGGTAGAAATACTGGTTGTCCATTTTTTGTTTCGGATTTTTATTCCAGATGTCGCTGTATATAGTGTGGAAATTTATTTCAAATCCATTTTTTTTGTTTATTCCACCACCATAAACTTCTTCGTCATTCTCCGGTTGGTTTTGTCGTCTGAAGTTTGCAGGAAATAAATCCCGCCCGGAAATTTTTTCACATCAATTTTTGCTGCATCTGCGCCTGTAATTCCTGTTTTCAGAAGCAGTTGCCCCATACTGTTCGTTACCGAAATTGTGTAATCGGATTTTTTTGAAAAATAAACCGACACTTCATTGTTTGCCGGATTCGGGAACAACAGAAAATCCTCCGCTTCAGGTTTTACAATTTCCGGTGTGAAGGTCGGATTCCACGCATACTTTTGAACATACACCGGCAGTTCAATGTTGGAAGGATTGCCCGGAGAAAATGCAATACCCTGAACAGCCGTTCTCGGAAACATCAAACTTCCATCGGGAGTCTTGTTGGTGCCTTGTCCATCCCCGGGTTTTCTTCTGAAAAATTCTCCATCGGCAATGGGAATATTCGGGTTCACCTGATAGCGCGGGTAATTGCTGCTGCTAATCAAAAATTTAATCTTATGCCCTTTTCCCCAAGTGTAGGCAACCGGCAGCATCTTGAATTTATACTCATATATTTTTCCGGTGTCAATATTTGTGAATGGAGTAAGATCATTCAGGAAAGGAGGATTTTCATCCCACTGAGGGTTGTCCACTAAATTTTTCGCGTAATCCCGCGCGCGCGCGTTGACACATCCCTCCACTACAAAATAGGTCTTTCCATCAGGATACACATCCAGCACGCGAATGAAAAAATCCGTATCGGTTAGTTTTCCGGAAACTCCGGCAGCGGGATTAGATTTCGCGTAAAGCGTTGCCACCGGGTAACCGATGATGCAGAGGGAATCCTGAATGGCATTGCCGGTGAATGAAACCACACCGGAACGGAGCGGATCCATGGTGTATTTCGCAAAGCGGGTCATCTCAATTTGCCCTTCCGACCGGGTATAACCTGCCGCGTTGTGACTGCCATCAGCAAGGAGCGCACCCGTAAACGTATCTTTTAAACTGTCCCCAAGAGGCAATTGCTCCAGCATATTTCCTCCGCCAATGGTAAGAACAGGGTCATTGGGGTCATGGAGGTATGTTTTAAAACCTTCATTGGTTACCGGAGCGGTCTGGTTAAGCGTTCCGCTGTTGTGTAAATACATTTTCGTTTTGCTGATGTAAGGAGAAGCGAGGGGAAAAGTGTCGGATGAAAACCAATAATTACCCACATTTGCGTTTTGAGCGATTCCATCGTAATTAGGGCCCGGCACATAAAAACGAACATCCGGGATATCATTCATAAAATCAATTTGTGGAACGGAAGATATTTGCCCGTTGTCAAGGCCCCCTATCAGAGGAGTTCCGATGGCGGAAATAGTAATCGGGAAATGAGGGCCATAAATAACAGGGCCGGCAGGCGACCCTTGCCTCACGGTAACCGGCAAGCCGTTCAAACTGCCCGTGCCATTTAAAAAAGCGAGCATTGTTTCGTGTTTCACCAGGAAATTTGTATCGGGAACTTTTACATAATACAAGCCTCCCAATACAGGCTGCCATCTGTTATTTTCAGCAAGAATAAATTTGGGTTCGCCCAGGTATTTATTTGGATTGTAATTAAGATTGTAACGCATCCAACTCAGCCATTCCTCCTTCAAAATTTTCTGGAAAGAGATATTAACTGTGTCTAATTCCTCAGAAAAACGAATGTTTACTACGTCTGCCGCATTGGAGGGATACCGCATATCGCCTACGATGGCCATATTCCCGGCAGTTCGATAAGGCTCATGCACAAACGGGCCGATGATAAGTTTTTGCAATTTACGATTAGGCAATGAAGGGCTGAGATATTTTCGCATATAGTTCCATGTTTCAATCTGCCCGTCAATAAAAATATCCCACCAGCCGGTCATGTGATAGGCCGGAACTTCCATGTTGGCATAGCGGGAAAATTGTCCGTTGAGCGATCCGTTTCCATTTGCATCCACCATGGCGCGGCTTGCGTCAATGTCTTTTCTTCCAATGTAATTCGGGTAATATCCCGCAGGGCCCGGATTACCAGAAGCATCCGGATATCTTTTGGAGCAGAAATGGTCAATGGCGGCTTCAGCTGCGGAAAATTTATCCGGCATGCCATAGTCAAAAGAAGTGTGAAGAGAGTTTTGAATATCATTATCCACCGCAATGGAGTCATCATTGGTGCCATATACTATTTGCCCTTTTATCCATCCGGTCACTAAGGCGTCCCTGAACACGCCATTCTGAAAACCGGAGCTTTTGTAAAATTCGAGCGTGGCCTCCCGGACCGTCATGCATTTTAATCCGGGTTTTGTGTTGTTAATTTTATGCGCAGCTGCCGCCTGATATTGATTGTAGCCCATTGCGGATCCTCCCACCGTTCCGATCTGTCCGTTGCAGATATTGAAGATGTCAGGCGCCCCGTCCTCATTGTAATCATAAACGCGCTTCAAACTATCCAGAATAAATTGGATGCTGTTATAACCGTCTTCGTGTTTGTTCGCGTTGTGCGCATCGCTGAGCGGAGTAATATCAAGCGTGTGGCTGTAATTGGAATGATACGGGTTTTTATTCCAGCTGTCGCTGTACAAAGGAAGATAGGCGCCCCGGGAAGAATAGCATCCCCGCTGATTCTGCATTCCAAAAGCATAACCGAGCAGCCCAAACACGCCTCCGTTATCGTTGTCTTTACCGATGGCGCTGCTTGTATTGTAGGGGAGCCGCATCCACAGCATCGGGAGCTGATACGGATTCGGATTGGGCTGCCCGTTGAGCGAATCGTAGATAATAATTTGTTTTCCGCGTTGAATGATTTCCAAAGGAACCTTTGTTCCTGTGTACAGGGGATTCAGGTTTCCCAGATCAAAATCTACAAGAAGGCAGTCCCGCACCACGGGAACGGAAATATCCGACATTAACTGCACTCCATCCGGCATGGTGAAAGGCACCACGGTGTTGGTTCTTAATTCATTGATGTTATCAAACTTTCCGTTGAGGGTGGCTTGTGAAAACGCCTCAGCCCCGGTTCCATCACCTGACAATATTATTAAAATCCAAAGAAGCCGGGCAAGTCTTTTCCAATTTTTCATTTTATTATCACAATTTTTTCATTCAGGATATTATTTCCGCCTCTAATTTCCACAAAATAAATCCCTGCCGGAAGATTCGGGCTGATGTCTGATACCTGCGAGTTAAGGGTTTGCTGATGCACCGTGCGCCCCATCACATCAAAAACTTGTAATTGCCAATCCTGAACTTTTATATTCCATCCCTGAACGGCAAGCGTTGTTGATTCCCTGAAAGGGTTCGGGTAAATGTCAAGCATCAAATTAGAAACATCCGGCCGGGTTGCCGCTGTTGGAGGCGTAATGCAGGTTCCTATTCCGAAGGGATTTGAAAGAATCACACTTTGAGAATTTGCGCTTTGGATAAGGGTGAATTTCAAAAAGCAGTTGGAAGAATTTACATTGGGAACAATCCACTGATAAGTCCCGTTATTCGGAGCGTTTATTGCCACATTTATCCATGGCCCGCCTGCCCCTGTAGAAGAAAAATCAATTGAAACAGTTGCATTTGGTCCCGAAGGTACACTACTGAGCCATTTTACAAACTGCACCGAACCTTGCGCAAAACATTCATACCCCTTCGGAAACTCAGGAATAATGTTTAATGCCGGATTTGAAACCGTGTGCAAAAAAACTTTGAGAGAATTATTTCCTCCAGTATTTCCAAAGTAAGCAATATCCGTGTAACCATCGTGGTCAAAATCGCCTGTTGCCGCATATCTGAATCCGGCATTGCTTGCGGTTGCAACAGGAATGGTTCCGTTCGCAGTCCAGTTAATGCCTGTTCCATCGCCTTTGTAAATGGTGATTCCGGTGGTTGTCCAGGCAAGCAGATCGCAATTTCCGTCCATGTCCATATCATCCAGTGCAACTCCTAAAATTCCGGATGTTGGAAGCCCGGTAGAAATATTTTGCCATGTGTTTAATGTTTTATTATAGGTATAAATTATAATACTGGTACTTACAGAACTGATAACCGCGATGTCTTTTCCACCGTCATTATTCACATCCGCAATATCAAATTTCATTTTCCAGTCGGAAGGAAGCCCCGTTTGCATGGACGAAAAATTTCCAAGTCCGTCATTTTTAAATACGTTCCCGTTTTGAGAGGATGCCGCAATATCAATGTTTCCATCATTGTTGAAATCTCCCATCTGGCACCATTTCTCGGAATTTCCACCAAGATTTCCATCGGTCATCGTCCAGGAGCCATCGCCATTATTTTTATAAACCCATATTCCATCGCAGCACCCGAAGGAGTTGGATGCCAGGTCAAGCAGCCCGTCATTGTTAACATCTCCAAAATCAATTCCGAACATACCCCAGGACTGCCCTTCAGCAACGCCTGCCAAACTGTCGTCATACGGTGTCCAGTTTGAACCGGTACCATCACCCAATGCCACTTCAAGCAACTGATCTCCAAAATCGGTGCTGGAATATTCGTGATGCATGCCGTAGCCTATGTCCATCTTGCCATCGTTGTTCACATCACCCAGCGCAACGCCCCCATATCCAAAGTTTCCGGTTTTAGCAAGCGACCAGGATGTTCCGCTGCCATTGTTTTTCCAAACCATAATGCCGCCTTCAGTAGCGTTTATGTTTGGGCTGCCATGGTCGCCAATGGAAACGATGTCAAGGTCTCCATCACCGTCCACATCGCCAACTTCCAATTCGGTATATCCGCTTTCGAAGGAAACAGCGTTTAAGCCGCCGGTAATTTGCGTATAAGTTAACTGCGCCTGGGAAAAAACGGAATACAACAACAGCCCTGAAATAAGGCCCGTTTTAGCGAAGATTTCTATGTTGGCGAAAAGAAATTGCCTTTTCATAAGAAATAGTATTATCGGTCAGGTGTAGTATTTATTACAAACTGAGGTTACTGTTCGGGTTGCCATGAAAGATTCCTCACTTCGCTTCGCTTCGTTCGGAATGACAGGGTATAGCAGTGTTATGGGGGGGAAGGCGTGGCGACATAATAATTATTTCACGTTTTAGAGATAACTATAATGCCGCCACGCCTTCCCCCCTTCCCTCACATCCCCATTGCCCTGTCATTCCGAACGAAGTGAGGAATCCCTCTAACCCGAAGAGTAACAAACTAAGAAACATTACCGCACGCAACGGCATCTGTTGGTTCCGCTACTGGCAGTTACTGCATAAGTGCTCTCGTTTAGTAACAGCCACGCGGGAGTACTAACAGGGTAGTCAACATCGCGGGTGAAACAAGCGTTATTCTGCCACCCCCCTGTGGGCGCGGCAAACTCTCCGCGGGCGTACAAGTATTCTTCAAAGGTTGGCATGCGCCAATCGGTAAAACCTCCGTCTCCGGCCGTTGCCCCGTTATAACCGGAGCAGTTTGTAAGGCAAGTATTAAAAGCGATAGGATTCCATGTTTGATTGCTTATTTGCGAGGGCAAACAACCTGCCGCGCCTTGCGGGCCAACTGAACCTGTTGGGCCGGCAAGGCCCGTGGGTCCTGCAGCGCCCTGGGGGCCTATCGAGCCTGCTGCCCCTGTAGGGCCTGCCGGGCCTGCCACTCCGGTGTTCAACGCCTGCCATCGGGCTGCGGGCACGTCCCAGTAATAATAACCTATTCCGTTACCGCCTGTAGGCGCAGTACTAGAAAAAACCAATAAACTATTAACCGCTGTTCCGGCAAGCGGGGCGTAAAGAGTAACATCTGTCAAACTTACGCGGGGAATCAACAGCCCTTTGTTTGTTGAAGTAATATCAAGAATGGCAGCATCAGCTGCAGCAGCGCCTGTGGTGTTGATAGCGATGTTTTGGGCAAGAAGAAACCCCGGACCTAAAGGGAGATAGAAAATAATGAATAACGAACAAGGAATAATGAACCGCAAAAGTAAAATACAAACATCATTATCCGGAGTTCTTTGTTTGCTAAATGATTTGTTTTTCATCGGTTATTTTATTTTTATTAAAAGCATATAGGGTTCAATATTCAAATGTTCGCTCAAAATGCCAAGCGTGGTTAATGTCATGTCGTTTTTCCCGGATTCGTAACGGGGAAAGTATAATCCTGTTTCTTCCTGAAGTTGCTCCTGTGTCATTTTTGATCTTTTACGATAATATTTTATGTTCTTTGCCACAAGTTTTATCAGCTCGCCTGCCTGTCTTTTCTTTGTCATTATTTTTACATACTGTTTAATCAAAAGGGCAACTCTAAAAACTAAGGGGCTGGGACAAAATAACCTCCTAATTTCATTTCAGCAGGGGCTTATACGCAAACTACTTTGCGGTTCTTATTGTATTCTTTGCGATTCTTTGCGACATATAATTGTTACGCTGAGTTCCGCAGAGATAAGACGCAGAGAACCGCAGAGAAATACAGAAATTATATTTGCGCATGTACTATTTTACTCGTTTTATGTATAGATGCCTGGTAACTCTTGCCACAGTAGTTTATTCAAAGATAACACTTCGTTCCGTGATTTTATCCATACATCATTGTATGGAGATTTGAAAAGTGAAGAATAGCCAACGCAATCATTGCTTTCATGTGAAAAGGTTTTTGTTTACAAAAAAAGTAAGTTGTTGATTTTGTTGGGATTGCAAAATATTGATGTTGGGAAGAAAAAAGAAAAACCCTTACCCACAAATAGTAGGAATTTTTTTATGGGAACAAATACCCTTTCAAAAAAAACTATCAGGATGGGTTGTTGAATTTCATGTGCGAGCTCGAGGCTCATCCCTTTGTGCCTGATAGTTGAAGTCAGTTTCATCTTCGGAGTCAATGCTCCAGTAAACAACCGACCGTTATCCGCAAAAGTATGGAAAAACCTTTTCATTCCCCTTTGTGTCAAGATTTTTTGACATGTTCGTTTCATCTGAGAATGGATTTGATTAGTGTGTTTCCTTGTGTAAATGTCAATAATCCGGCATAAAAGAACAAATCAAATATCACTCATTATCAATAGTCAATAAACATGTATATTTGCACTTTAACCTGTATTTGCACTTTTTCTTATGAATATTAATAAAAAATCAGATAATAATGACTTTTATTATCAACAGTCAATGATAGCAACAGGTTTTTTTGTTCCGGCAGTCCGAAGTACCTCCTTCGGAAGATCAAAAGCTGACTTTAGTTTGTTGGCTGCATAAGGTGCTTTTTCGGGAGGATTGTCTATCTTCGCATAATGCGCGTTTATATTGATACATCGGTATTTGGCGGATATTTCGAGCCGGAATTTGAGGTATGGACGAGGCCATTCTTTAAATCCATCCGCAAAAATGTTATTTCTCCAATAGTATCGGAATTAACAGTGAATGAACTGGAGGAAGCGCCTGATCGGGTGAGGCATTTGTTCAAGGAACATATTCCAAAAATTAAAATTGTTCAACTAGGCGATGAAGTTTATCATCTTGCCAATTTGTACATCAAAGAAAAAGCAGTAACTCCCAAAAGTTATGATGATGCTGTTCATATCGCTGTTGCAACGATTATCAAAGCGGACGTAATTGTAAGCTGGAATTTTAAACATATTGTCAATGTAAATCGTATCAGATCATATAACAGCGCCAATTTGAAATACGGATATTCAGTCATTGATATAAGAACACCGCTTGAATTTATCAGCTAAAAAAACAAAAAAATGAAAACAAAAAAGAAAAGCATTTTGCAAATCCTGCGGGAAATCCGAGACAAGCAGAGTGAGAAATATTTTAACAACCCTGCTTTGTTAAAAAAAGACTTGGAAAAAATCAGAAAGAAATATCATTTGAAGCCACAAAAAGAAGAGGAAGTTTCCTTTGCATAGTTGCAGTATGGAGCATCCTTGTTATTGAGTGTATTGTTCCAAACCAATTCGTCCGGGTTAAGTTCCGGGGAATAAGGAAGGATCCCATTAATGAGTTTCATTTTTTTGTCATTTTGTCATACGCTGCTTTGCCAAATATAATCATTCCTTCTGTATTACAATTTTTTCATATAGCATTTCCTTTCCAGTTTTTGCCTGGCCCGCGGGCATAGAGATCCGCAGAAAATAAATTCCGCCCGGCTGAGAGGATAAATCAATGATTCCGTCTTTGATTTCCTGCATGGGGGATGAGAATATTTTTTCCACTCCCGCCACCACCGAATAAATTTCCACCATGCCCTCTTTGAAAGAAAGCGGCAAAACAAGGTGGAATAATCCGTTGGAAGGATTGGGCCATATACCTGCCTGAAGCGCATCCCCATTAAGCTGCGAAATGCCGGTTGCGCTGCAATTAGGATCCACCTGAACGGTGATAGCAGCCGTACCGGTGCATCCCGCAGCATCGGTTACCGTTACAGAATAAGTGGTGGTAACGCTGGGAGTAACTGAAATATAGGCAACCGCAGCCCCTGTGCTCCATGAATAAGTGACGCCCCCGGAAGCGGAGATAAAAACATTCTGGCCTACGCAGACGGTACCGCCCGGATCGGAGAAAATAACCGGTGTAACGCTGCAACAGTTTTTCACTGTAACCGTTCCGGAAGCCGTGCTGGAGCCGCAGGAATTTGACGTGGTGACGGAGTAAGAGGTGGTGACGGTGGGTGAAACATTAATGGTTGAATTTGTATTGCCGTTGCTCCATAAATAATTGCTTCCGCCCGAAGCGGTAAGCGCGGCCGTTTGCCCTGAACAGATGGTTGCATTGGAAACCATAGGGACTACCGGGGGATAAAGAACATTCACCGTTATACTTGCATAGTCATTGCAGGAACCGCCATTTGATACAATCACTGAATAAGTAATTGAAGTTGAGGCAGGGGGCGGCTGAACTATTATAGTGGTTGTTGTAGCGCCTGTACTCCATGAATAAGAGGTCCCTCCTGACGCGGTGAGCGTAGCAGATTGCCCGATGCAAATAGCAGTATTGCCCGATACAGCAGCCACTGGAACACCGGGCGGGGTATATTCCCAAAAATCGTTGAAGTAAGTGCCGGGAGTTACAGGATGAGTAGCTCCGCAGCCAAAATATCCTTTACACCCGATATTGAAGGTTGCATGATCTACATCACAAACAGGATGGGGGTAATCCGTCATTTGCGCCCATGTATTGGTGGCAGGGGTGTATCTGTAAAAATCCTTAAGCAGGGCTACGCCATCCCAGCCTGTGCCAAGATAACCATCCGCGCCTATGGAAAAACCGGCTGCATACATTCTTTTTAGCCCCGGCACAGTCGCTTTTTGGGTCCATGAATCAGTGCCGGGGTCCCATTCCCACCAATCATTAAGTGGCAGTTGGTTTTGATCTTCGCCCGTGCCGATATATCCCTTATTCCCGATAGAAATGCCAACTGCTTTTCCTCTTCCGACTCCGGGCAAAGATGCTTTTTGAGTCCATGCGCTTGTTGCCGGATTCCACTCCACCAAATATTGATTAACAACGGGACCCGTGGCAGGTGCCCCACAATTTGAATAACCTGTTCCAATATATCCTTTATTCGCAATGGAAAAACCCACAGCAAATGATCTTCCGCAATACATAACGGTATTGTAATTTGTCGTTTGCGTCCATGTATTGCTTGCCTGGTCCCATTCCCAAAACTTAGACTCGTCCGGAAAGCTAGCATTACCTGTGAATCCTGTTCCGACATACCCTTTATTTCCGATGGAGAACCCCGAAGCATCTCCTCTTCCCAAGACATTGCCGGCCAAAGATGCTTTTTGCGTCCAAACATTGGTAGGTTGATCCCATTCCCAGAGATCTTTATAATAAATGTAGTTGGAAAATTGCCAGCCAAATGCATAATAGCCTTTTGTTCCGATGGCAAAACCCACCACGCCTCCTCTGGGTCCGCCAAGATAATCCGCTTTTTGCGTCCAGGTGCCGCCCTGGGAAAACCCTTCGACCCCGCTCAGGGTGACAAAGGCAGTAGGCAGCAGGCAGTTGGCAATAAACAGCCAAAAGACAATTGCAGGTTGCAGGTTGCAGGTTGCAAATTTGGGTTTAAGTGTTTTCATGTGAAAATATTTTGGTGAATTATTTTTGAATAATTATTTTTTGAACGGTTGCTGCCTCCGGGTTTGCCGAAGGGCCTGTATTTATCCGGATAAAATAAATTCCGTTGGGTTGAGAACTTAAATCAATTTGAAAATTTGTCCCAAGAACTCCTTGCGGAGAAGATGAGTTGATTTGAAAATCAGCAAGCGAATAAATCTTTTCTCCCAAAATAGTATGGATTTCAATATCTTTCATTTTCAAATCTTCAAATTGGCGCATGGACAAATTGATTTTCCCGCTAGTGGGATTTGGATAAACGACAAATTCATTTCGCGATGAATAGGGAACAACAGCAGTCGGACAACTGATGCCGGCAACAGCAATGAGGGTGCAGCCGTTGGCGTCCGTAACGGTCAGGGTATAGCTGCCCTGAGCAAGCCCTGTTGCCGATGCAGCGGATTGCCCGTTGCTCCAGGAATAAGAATAGGGAGGCGTGCCTCCCGAAACATTAGCCGAAGCGCTGCCATCGTTAGCGCCACAGGAAGATTCGTTAACAATGGTGAAAGAACTTGTTGAAATTGCCGGAGGCGAAACAGGCTGCGTGATGAAAGTGATTCCGGTCATGGTACAGCCATTGTATTCGGTGACGGTAACCATGTAAGTGCCGGTGGGAAGATTAACAGCCGTGGAAGTTGTTTGTCCGTTGCTCCACAAATAGGCGTAAGGGGGTGTTCCTCCGCCTGCAGTAAAAGTTACACTGCCGTTGTTTCCTCCATTGCAACTTACATTTGTTTGAGATGAAATGTTTCCGGTAAATGCAGCACAAGGATCCCATTCCCATAAATCGTTAAAATACTGAGGACTGCCTAAAAACCTCAATCCTGTCCCGAAATACACTGTTCCTCCGATTGAAAAACCAACTGCCATTTTTCTTCCCGCCAGGCCAACATCGGCTTTTTGCGTCCAGGTATCGGCAACGGGATCGTATTGCCAAAAATCATTATAGTAAGTGTTTCCATTGACGCCATTTGATCCGGTAGCGATATATCCTTTGGTTCCTGAAGAAAAACCTGCAGATTGCGCCCTGGCTGCTCCGCCAAAGTTTGCTTTGGGGGCCCATGCATTTGCGGCAGGGTCATATTCCCAAAAATCATCATAGTAAGAACCTCCGTTCTTACCAGTCCCGATGTATCCTTTGGCGCCAATAGAAAATCCCACCGCGTTCTCTCTGGCAGTTCCGCTGAAATCGGCTTTCTGCGTCCATACATTTGCGGATTGATCCCATTCCCAGAAATCCTTTTTTAAAGCGCCATCGTTACCTGTTCCGATGTATGCTTTGGCGCCAATGGAAAAACCTGCCGCACCGCTTCTGGCAGTTCCGCCAAAATTTGCTTTGGGGGTCCATGCATTTGCGACAGGGTCATATTCCAGGAAATCATCATAATACGCGCTTCCGTTCTTGCCTGTGCCGATGTATGCTTTGGCGCCAATCGAAAATCCCACCGCGTTCTCCCTGGCAGCTCCGCTGAAATCGGCTTTCTGCGTCCATGTATTCGTTGCCTGACTCCATTCCCAAAAATCCTTTTTTGGGGAGCCCAAAACATTATCGGTTCCTGTTCCGATGTATCCTTTGGCGCCAATGGAAAATCCCGCAGCGGCATACCTTCCTGTGCCGGTAAAATTGGCTTTTTGTGTCCAGGCGATCTGGGCAAAAGAGTGGGCTGTTGACAGAAAGAAAAATGTACAATATACGATGTATGATCCGGTAAATTGTAAATGTTTTTTCATCTGAGGATGGATTTGATCAGTGTGCTTCTTTGTGTAAATGTAATAAATCCGGCATAAAAGAACAAATCAAATATCACTCATTATCAATAGTCAATAAACATGTATATTTGCACTTTAACCTGTATTTGCACTTTTCCTTATGAATATTAATAAAAAATCAGATAATAATGACTTTTATTATCAATAGTCAATGAAAGCAACAGAAGATTTATTTGACCTTATTCAATCGCTGAGCAAGACCGAAAAGCGCTATTTCAAGCAGCATTCATTCGAAAACCAGGGATTTGATGGGTGTACGACATTTTGCACCACATAGGAACATAGTCCACATAGAAAAAACAGCCCACATAGGCTGTTCTATGTGATTTCCTATGTGCTCTATGTGGCTATGTGGTTCAGTATATCAGCAAAGTGCATTTTGTCGTACACCCGATTTGATCAATACATCATTATTTTTGTATAATAATTTTTTCATAGAGAATTTCCTTTCCTGTTTTTGCCTGGCCCGAAGGCATGGATATCCGCAGAAAATAAATTCCGCCCGGCTGAGAGGATAAATCAATTTGAAAATTTGTCCCAAGGACTCCTTGCGGAGAAGATTTGTTAATTTGAAAATTAACAGCCGGATAAATCTTTTCCCCAAATACATTGTATATTTCGATGCTTTCAATTTTCAAATTTTCAAATGGATTGGCTTTCAAATTAATTTTTCCGTTTGAAGGATTGGGCCATACCCCGATTTGAAGCGCATCCCCGTTAAGCTGAGAGATGCCGGTTGCGTTGCAGTTAGGATCCACTATGAAAGTAACCGAGGCTGTTCCGGTACAGCCGGAAGCATCGGTTACTGTTACGAAATAGGCGGTGGTAACTGTTGGGCTTGCCACTATGAATGCGGAGGTGGAGCCTGTGTTCCACAAGTAGCTTAGTCCTCCCGATGCGGAGATATACACACTCTGGCCTGGGCAAAGCGTGGTGGCAGGACCTGGATCGGAAGATATTGCAGGGGACAATACGCAAGCGCACACCGTTCCTGCATTGTTTACCAGGGAGCTGAGATGGGAGAGGATGGTGGCTTGCGCCCTGGTTCTTTGCCCAACCGTGAAAAAATTTTTGCATAAATCATCCGTATAATCCATGGGGTTCTGATACATTTTCCCGGGATATACGGTTTCATCGGGGCTTCCGTCCAATCCAACACCGCAGCTGCCGATACCAAGCACAACACCGCTGGGACAGGCGGTGGTGCTAGTGCCATGACTGGGGGTATCACTCACGTTATCACTAAGACATGTGTACGGCATGGTACCGCTCCCCCATATATGTATGAGGTTTAAATTGTGCCCTACCTCATGAGAGAGGGTTCTGCCATAAGCATGGTTTGGGCAAATTCCGGAAGGATTCGGATTTGCTAAACTGCCAACGGTGCAGAAATCTATTACAGCGCCATAGGTGGCGGGGATGGGGGAAAGAGGATATTCTGCGTATCCAAAAAGAGAATTGTTTGGACCTAAATCGCAAATCCATATATTAAAATATTTATTAACATCCCATGCATCATCTCCTCCCTGCGCGGCAAATTGTACACCATAATTCAGCCCAAAATTAGGCATACTTGTCGGCACATGAATAATTCCAGTGGTAGGATTACCATTGGGGTCAACAATAGCAAGACAAAACGAAATTTGCATATCTGCAGCAACAGACTGCCAATAGGAGGGTGTATTACCTGCGTCTGAATTGGTATGAGAAAAATCGGCATTCAGTTGTTCAATCATTGAAATCACAAGGGCATCAGAAACATCCTCTGTGCTGTTTTTATACACCACATGAACAACAATGGGTATGACGTATTTGGAAAAAGGGATCTCTCCTTTAGCTGTTTTTTTCGTTTCAAGGTCACCAATGATTTTCCGGACTTGTTCTTCCCCGTCCGTTTTTTTCTGATCATACAGGGAATCTATGGAACGCAGATATGCTTCGTGTTCATCAACTCCGCAATAATAAAGTTTGCTGTTCGGATTTTCGTTTGCCGCAGTTAGCCCAACCGAAGCGCCAATGCTGTTAGTGCCTGGATTTTGCCCCGATACGTCAAGGGGCATTCCCAGGTTAAACAAGGCGATTACGCCAATGACTGTTGTAAAAACGCGGAGTGTTGTGATATGCTTCATAGATAATTATTTTTTATGACTATATTATTTCTGTATGATAATCTTTTCATTGATAATGGCACCGCCTGTTTTTAGTTTCAGAAAATAAACACCATCGGAATGAGCACTTAAATCAATTTGAAAATTTGTCCCAAGGACTCCTTGCGGAGAAGATTGGTTAATTTGAAAATCAACAGCCGGATAAATCTTTTCCCCAAATACATTGTATATTTCGATGCTTTCAATTTTCAAATTTTCAAATGGATTGATTTTCAAATTAATTTTCCCATTAGAAGGATTGGGCCATACCTCCGCCTGAAGCGCATCTGCGTTAAATTGAGCCATGCCGGTGGCTGAGCAGTTTGGATCCACTATGAACGTAACAGCAGCCGTGCCGGTGCAGCCGGAAGCATCGGTTACGGTTACGGAATAGGTGGTGGTAACTGTTGGGCTTGCCACTATGAATGCGGAGGCGGAGCCTGTGTTCCACAAGTAGCTTACGCCCCCCGATGCGGTGATGTACGCATTTTGCCCCACGCAAAGCGTGGTGGCAGCGCTTGGATCGGAAGAGATAACCGCTGCAGCGATACAACCCGTTGTTGTGTCGGGAGTGTATTCCCAGAAATCGTTCGAATAATTTTTAATATGGCCGCTGGTGGTAGTGCTGTCGTAGCCGCCCGATCCGATATATCCATAATTGCCAATGGAAAACCCGACAGCGCCCATCACCGTTCCTCCGCCATAATCCGGCCCTTGTGTCCATGTATTGGTTGCCTGATCCCATTGCCAAAAATCCTTATAAGGTACGCCCGCTTTATCCTGCCCTGTGCCTATATATCCTTTATTCCCGATAGAAAATCCAACGGCATAAAATCTTCCCGTTCCCGGAAAGTTAGCTTTTTGAGTCCATGTATTTGTTGCCTGATCCCATTCCCAGAAATCATTAGAAGCGGTATAATTTGCATAACCCGTTCCGATATACCCTTTGGCGCCTATGGAAAATCCAACAGCCCCTCTTCGCGGCACTACGCCCAAATTGGCTTTTTGTGTCCAATTATCCGCGCTCTGATTATATTCCCAGAAATCAATCGCACCGGGCCCCATCATGTTTGTGGAACCTGTTCCAATATATCCCTTTGTACCGATGGAAAAGCCAACGGCAGAACCTCTTCCCGCTCCGCCAAAATTGGCTTTTTTTGTCCAGTTATTCGCTGCCGGATCATATTCCCAAAACTCATTGGTGTTAGATCCGGTGCCAATGTACCCTTTATTGCCTATGGAAAAGCCAACTGCCGCTGATCTGAGCCCGCCCCCAAAGTCTGCTTTTTGAGTCCATACGTTGCTTGCCTGTTCCCATTGCCAGAAATCTTTTAGAGCTGTGTTACTTACATCCCGCCCGGTACCTATATATCCTTTGAGGCCTATGGAGAAGCCGGCTGCCTGTACTCTTTTGGTGGCAGTGGCAGGTATACTTGCTTTTGGAGTCCATGTTGCCTGGGCAATACCACTTAATTCAATTGAAACAAGCGCGCTTAAAAAAAGGATTTGTGTTTTCATCTTATATTGTTTTTTAATAGATTGTGTTGTGTAGGTGCTCTGATACAAATGTCAGTTGTTTTGAAGCAAACGACAAATCAAATATCACCCGTTATCAATAGTCAATAAACACCTATATTTGCATCTGCACCATGAAATTGAATTTTTTATGAGGAATAATGATTAAAGGCGAGAAGACTGTTAAATTCTATTATCAATAGTCAATGAAAGCAACAGAAGATTTATTTGACCTCATTCAATCGCTGAGCAAAACCGAAAAGCGCTATTTCAAGCAGCACAGCAAACTGCATGTGATTGGCGAAAGAAACAGCTACCTGCTGCTGTTTGACGCCATTGCCGCGCAAAAAAAATACAATGAACCCCAACTGCTGAAGCGGTTCCAGGGAGCTAATTTTGTCAAACGGTTTGCCGCGGCAAAATATTTTTTGTACAGGCAGGTGTTAAAAACGCTTCGATCGTACCACAGCAGCATCCATTCGCAAACAAGGGATTTGATCCATGAAGCGGAAATCCTGTATGAAAAAGGTTTTTTCAAACAAGCGCGCAAATTCATCTTCAAAGCAAAGCAAACAGCCCGGAAATACGAAATGCACTGGGCGATGCCCGAACTTTTTCGCATGGAGGAAATATTATTTACACAGTGGGACGATAATAAATCTTTGAATACGCTTCTTGAAGAAAAAACAACTGCCCTGACCGTTCAGCAAAATATACAGGCATACAGGGATATTTATTTCCGGGTGGCCTTCCTGTATTTTCAATACGGGAAAGCGCGGGAAAAAAAGCATCTGCGGGAGATGGAAAAAATAGTAAGCTGCCGGTTAATGCTGGATGAATCCCTTGCAGACTCCTCCTATTCAGCCCTCCAGTTTCACTACACCTGGCACATTTACTGGCATGCTGCGGCAGATATGACAAAAGCTGCCTATCACGCAGAAAAAAGCATTGAAATATTTCATAAAAATCCGGATCTGATTTCCATAAATCTTATGATTTATTTTGCAAACATGAGCAATCTGCTTTCAAATGTTTTGATGGCAAAACAATATGAAAAAGTCCAATCGCTCCTTGCCAGCCTGCAAAATGCGCAGCGCTTCGCAAAAACGCAAATACAAAAAACGAGATATTATTTTGACTATAATAATCCCATGCTGGGATACCTGAATGAAACAGGACAGTTTCCAAAAGCCGCTGCCCTTATACCTGCCATTGCCGGTGAGTTTGAGAAACATAAAGAACGTCTGAGTGAAATACAAAAAGCCGTTATCTGCGCTACCATATCTCAAAGTTATTTTGGCGGCCGGCAATATGACAAAAGCATTTACTGGCTCAACCGGGTTAGAAATGAAATTAATCTGAATACGTACCAGGATATCCAGAGTTTCCTGCCCGTTTTTTACCTCATCGTAAATTATGAGGCCGGCAAAAACAGCCTGCTTCCATACCTCATTCAATCCGTTTACAGGTTTCTAAAGAAAAAAGAACGGTTGTATAAGTTTGAAATAGTCCTTATTCATTTTCTCCGCACCGCGCTCCCTAAAGTAAATACCCGGAAGGAATTAATTCAGGAATTTAAAAAATTAAAGACGAAAATATTGGAGTTCGAAAAAGACCCTTACGAGAAAAATGCTTTCCTTTATTTTGATTACATCAGCTGGTTAGAAAGCAAAATCGAAAACCGCCCCTTTGCGGAGGTGGTCCGCCAAAAGGC
>SCSP01000393.1 GCA_004297845.1 Bacteroidota bacterium
GCTCTTCCGATCTCTAAAGCGAAATCATCACTTTTTCCAAAAGCATGGATTGTAGATGATACTTTGGAAAGTTTCTTTTTTAGGTTTTTATTCTGAATTTTCTTGGAAATAAAAATATCTCTATCGTCACTTTCTGCTAAAGATGTTTCGATTGGAATTTCTAAATATCGAGCACTGTCATCTTTGTATTTTAAAATTAATTTTTCCTTACGCTCTAAGCTTTTTTTCATTTCATCATAATTAACTTCTTCTTCCAAATCAATCATGATAATTTTGGATTTCTTTGTATCCAAGAAAAAGGTTGCGCATGGAATTTGATTGTCGTTATACTTTCCCTCATCGTATAGAAAAGCTGAAATAATTTTAGCAATCAAACTCACATTTGATTTAAGAGGGGGATGCATTTTGTTGTCATTTAATATAATGGTTTTCATTGATTATATATTTGTATTTACAAATGTATAAAATTCATTGTCGATAAATATGTCAGTAGTTTCAATTTATTGCTAACATTGTCCGTGAAATAGTCGATAAGATTAGGCAAAACGCCACCATTGACTGGACAGTTAATTAATGTTTATCATCTCATGATAAAAAGCCGTTCGCAAGGAACGGCTTTTGCCTGCCTGCCGGACAGGCAGGTTGGCACAATGGCGCACAGAAAACCTCATGCATTTGCAACCAACTTTTTTAAAAGAAAAATCACTTCATTGAGATGCTTAGAATTTGCCAGAACTATTGTGCATGACGCACCATTCCAAAATTTTTGCACTTTCTCTGTCAGTGTTTTCACTTCATGGTGTTTGATCTGTTTGCGAGTATCCTTGTCAGAGTTCATCACCACAAGAGAAATTTTCTTCTGTCCAACATGAAAAAAAGCAAGGTTTCTGTTTTTTCGCATAGAAATGTAATACTTCTGAGCGTTGAACTGGAGTGTCTTGTCCTTCTTCAACAGTTCCGCTTTTATCTTTCCATAAACTGCCTTCACATCTTCAGAAGCATATTCAAAATGATCTTCTTCGGTGTATTGCGACTTTTCCGTCTTTTTTTTACCGTTACTTCGAATCGTATCAAAGTCAGGTAGCATGGTGATGATGGTTTCTCCACTGCTTGAAAACTTCCGGATAATGACGGGCTTGAGCGTTTCTCCCCAGGTATCCGTATAGGTTTCCCTGAATCCGGCAAGTTCCTCTATTTCGCTGTCATTAACAAGCAGGATATACGGTTTGCGTTTGATAGATTCCCGGAGAGCTTCAATGATTTTATCCGCATCTCCATTCAGTTCTTTTCTCAGGGTTTTATTCTTGTTCATGTATTCTGCAACTGTATCAGCAAGTTTGATCCTGTTATCCTGATTCCTGAGAAAAGTAAATATCACTGTCATGCGAAAGAAGAGTCCGCTGAAATTTCCTTTTGAAAGGACTGTTTCCACAATATATAGTTTTGGTTTGTCCAGATTCTTAAAGTCAACGAGGAAAGCTGAGGCATTATAGCCTGTTTCAAATACTGTTACGGTTTTCTTTCCGTCAATCATCATAATATGATCCCCAAAAAGAACTTTTCCATTTTCCATTACCAGTTCCGATAGTTCCTTTTCTGATTTGAATTGTCTCGGAACAGGTTTTTCAATGGGCTGACCGCCAATCTTAATCTGAAGAATTTTTCCTTTCAGGATAAACGGGCTGTTGAAATCCGTCACAAAAGGCGGTAGCTTCTGAATTACATTTGATGTTGTTTCCATGATGCATGAGATTTAGTGTTATTGATTTTTAAAAGAGCCATATTTACCATGCATCATAACTCGACAGAAATTTATCGCAAGGGGATAGGATACTACGGAGCAAAATATAGAATTTGTCCAGTAAAAAGCCGTCCCGATTAATTAATGGGACGGCTGTATCTCATAAGAACAATAAGCGCTTTTGAGGATTATCCTTTTTCATTCTTCCGAAAACATCCCTCATCAGCCATAGATGTGATTTCTCCTTTTCTTCAATCTTAAAAATGCCTCTTGGCGACATAGTTACCCTGAATCCTGTCTTAAAATTTTCAAGGTCAGAGTCACCCGCGCATACTATTTCCCCGCTGAGGCCATAAATAAACATATTCACTGCTGCCAGCTTTGCCAACACAGGATTACTTTCAATGCCGTAATATTTGTGCCTTTCACCGCTATTCCGGGAAAAGGCAATAAGCATTCTCCCGCTTTTAACCGCAGTATCAAGCACGCAGAGAGTGCCTATTGCTTCGTAACTGAACAGTTCAGTTATTTGAAGACATAAATCATAAGGAGCTAAAAAAAAACTTTCATCTTCACTATCAATCACATTCAAAAAGAAATCACCCATGATATCGGGATGCGTTGATTTTACCTCCAGCAGGTAAAACAATATGGGAGGCAGGCGCAAGAGATCGTCAAATGCTCCTGTTTGCCTGTATGTTTCCCTGATGCATGAAAATTCTTTTTCGTACTGAGTAAATTCCGTCTTGGGCATTTTGGTAAAAAACGCCATAATTACAGTTAAGAAATCATCAAATGTCTGGGACGGTGTTTTCCCTTTGCAGGCATTTTTAAATGCCTTCACGAAATCCGTTAAATGGCGTGTTGTTGTTGTCATGAGAATAGGTGTTATGTGTTTATGTGAAAGAACTTTTAGTCCATCGCATCATAGCTCGCAATTAAAAAAATGGAAGAGCAGAAACTATTTCAGAGCATAGGAAAGGAATTGTCCAGCGTAGTAAAAGAAAAACGCCTGTGCAATATGCAACAGGCGCTTATTCACTTTTCGGAGAGGAAACATTTGGCATTTTGCTGATGGTAATCTCACCCATCTTCACGTTTACTTCAATTTGATCTCCAACATTGAAATCAAAATCCTTGAGAAACTTTCCGGCAATTCGGATAAGGGGATGAAAGAATCCTCCTGCATAGCCGTGATTGCCGTAATATACTTTTTGTGTTCGCCTCCGTGTGGCTCCGATAAACTTGTTTGTTTCCATAAAGAACAGTTTTATTATTCCTGCTGGATGATACCCTGCGGTGGAAAAGCAGGCAAGTGCCATGCATGGTAAAAAACATATTGACGAAAGAGTCCATAGGGAAAAAGAAAAGCCCGATGAAGTAATAAACTTCATACGGGCTCTCGGTGGGGGTTGCCGTTTCCTTAAATACAGAAAACTTGCACCCTTATATACCTTTATAACTCTGGCGGGGCGGGGAGTCAATGATCACATTACTTCAGGCAGTAGAAAAAATTTATATCTATTTTATATTTTATCGAACGATA
>SCSP01000394.1 GCA_004297845.1 Bacteroidota bacterium
GCTCTTCCGATCTCCCGAAAGCACTATGCAAACAGCAGGAGAATTATTAAAATGGCTGTTATTATTATTGATTGGATATTCCCTGTTTAATGTTTTATCTTCCGTCTATAATGCGATGCATCATTTTAAAATACCTGCAATTACAGATATGTTCAGTAATCTTTTCATCATTACTGCGCTTGTCTTTTTATCCTCTGCCTATGGAATATATGCACTTGTAACGGGCATGACGTTAAGCTCGTATGTTGTTTTATTTATTTTTTTAATTCATTTGTTTTATCAGCGGATTATTGGTTTCAATTTTAATTTACAATCAAAGGAATTTAAAGAGTTTTTACTTTTTGTCGGACCGGTGCTCCTGTTTATGTTTTTAATGCAGGTAAGCAGCATCATTGAAAATTACTTTGCATCTTCATTAAAAGAAGGAAGCATTGCTTCTTTAGGATATTCCAAGCGGCTATATGATATCATCCCAACACTTTTAATTGCCAATATTGCCAAAGCAGTATTCCCAACATTTTCAACCTTATATGCGGAAGAAAAGATAGATGCATTGAGAGACCTGGTCACTAAACTCAACAAACAATTCATCATTTATTTTTTACCGATTACGATTGGTGTAATATTTTTCAGAAGAGAAATTATTGCTATTGTTTTTATGCGTGGCGCTTTTGATGAAGCTGCACTGGATCTGACCTCCAATGCTTTTATGTTTTATACCATGGGATTAATAGCCACTACCTTAATCCCTGTATTTTTTCGTTTATGCTATGCCTTTTCCGATAGTATTTCACCTCTGATTGCGGTCTCCATGAGTACGGCATCCATGATACTTCTTAATTATTTTTTGACTCCTGCGATGGGAATATCAGGAGTCGCTTTATCGAATAGCTTATCCGCTTGCATCACGCTGCTCGTATTAGGTTTTTTAGTCAGAAAAAAAATAGGCGGAATAGATTTGATACCCTTAATAAAATCATTTTTTATTTCCATCAGTTGTTCCGCAGCAGCATTACTACCCTTTATTTATCTTTCCTTTTCAAATTCGTATTACATCATTTTTTTAATTCCTCTTTATTTCATGCTTTATTTATTTTTAGGTTTGATTATCTCGAAAAAAGAATTTAGTATTGTATGGATTACATTTAAAAGGGTTGTTTTACCTAAAGAAAAAATATGAAATCAGTATCGTTTAATTCGCTTGCCTGCTAAATGGAAAAAACATATCCATACAAAAAATATAATTCAACACAAAAGATTTGTTTGGGGCTCTATTTCTTTTTGCCTGTATTGTTTGCATTATTTCTAATGCCCACTAAATACGCGTCTTTGACCCAAAAATTACATATACCCCCTTATTTCAGTCCGCAAAACTTGTTGTTCGGCTTTATTTCCCTTTCTATCATTATCACTATTGTTTTAAATCAAAAATTTACGCTCATACCAAAACATCTCATTTTATCCTATTTGGGATTTGCCATACTGGTAACTACCGGCATTTTTTATTCCTCTAATCCGCATTACGGACAGGAAAAAACCATAGAATTTTTAACCTCTACTACCCTTGCCTGTTTCGCCCCGTTTTTTTTGTTTCGTAACTTGAATGTTTTCGAGCGGTTCTTGAAAACATTTATTGTATTAAGTATCTTGTTGAGTATTTTTATTTTTGCTTCAAGCCCGTATTCATTTCGGTTTTATAATTCTAATAATTCCTATCCGCAATTTCAAACAACAATAGGAAACAATTATCTGGCATTGCAATATATTGTGGGAATATCGCTTTTGACAATGATTTATTATTTTTTGTTTAAACAAAAAATTCAAAAAAAAATAATTTTCCTGGCAGTTCTGCTGTGCGGCTTATTTGCGGCAGCACTACTCTATTCTCCGGGAAAAAATCCAATACTATCGTTATTTTTAACGGTAGTTATTATGACATTTTTATCCCTAAAAATAGAGTATCAGAAAATTTTGATGAAGCGAAAAACCCTAACCTATGCAGTTTTAATTTTTTTATTTGGAGCCCTGTTACTTTCTACTATTGGATGGATGTTTGTACTCCGTCTTCAGGCATTGCTTCAACCGGGATACTACGGGCAGGTAGAAAGGGTTGAAAATACAAAAAATGCAATTGATGTATTTCTCAATCACCCTTTTTTCGGTGCAGGAATAGGGAGTTTTTCTGATTATGCGGCCATATTGAATGGCATTGAAAGAATGAGATACCCACATAATATATTTTTGGAGCTTGCCTCTGAAATGGGCTTTGCCGGATTACTTCTTTTTATCCTTATTTTAGGATTTGCATTTAAACAACTTTTTTATCTTACTAAAAAATACAGGCCTACGCAGTATTACCCTTTACCCAATGCGGTATTGAGTTTTCTTATTTTTACTTTTTTAACCTCATTAACCGGGGGTAATATTAACAATCCATTGCTTTTTGTATGGATAGGTATTGCCTATATTTTGGAGCCAATAATAATAAAATGTATGCGAACAAATAATTCCCTCATAACCGGACTGAGATGAATATCTGGCTGATACAAACCGGTGAACCTTTTCCAACAGATGACTCAGTCAAACAAATGAGAACTTCTTTACTGGCAGATAAACTAGTAGAAAAGGGGCATTCTGTAATTTGGTGGACCAGCGCCTTTGATCACATTAAAAAAAAATGGATTTTTACAAAGGATACGGAAATTCAAAAGAAAGATGGTTTAACAATTTTAGCGCTTAAAGGAACAGGATACAAAAACAATATTTCTTTAATGCGTTTCATTGACCATCGGATTGTTGCATGGAAATTTTATAGGATGGCCGGCAAAATGGCAAAACCGGATTTTATTATTGCCTCCATGCCTCCTCACGATTTTGCATATCAGGCAGTAATGTTTGCAAAGAACAACAATATTCCGATATTGGTTGATATACGGGATCCATGGCCGGATATTTTTCTCGAACACATACCGTCTGTGTTAAGGAGAGTAGCTAAGATTGTTCTTCTTAACGAATTCAACATGGTGAAAAAAATCACGATGTATGCAAATGGATTAATTGCTGTAACAGAATCCTTTTTAAAATGGGGTTTATTATATGCCAACAGAAAAATAACTGAAAACGATAAGGTATTTTTTCTCGGTTATAAAAAACAAAATAATATTGATCTCTCTCGTGTAAATCCCAAATTTATTGAGTTAGAAAAGGAATTAAAAAATAAGTTCATTATTTTTTTTGTGGGCACGCTATCAAAATCCTACCACAATCCCTTGATTCTTGTAAAAGCAGCGGAAATAATAAAAGAATATAAAGACATCCATTTTTTAATCGCAGGCGAAGGAGAACTTTATCAGGAATTACTGTCAGCATCAGAAAACAATTCCAATCTTACAATTACCGGGTGGCTGAATCAACAGGAAATAGAATTTTGGTTAAAACATTCTAAAATTGGTGTATGTCCGGCAAGAAAACCTGTTTATCTTCCCACGAATAAAGCATTTACCTACCTTTCTGCGGGATTACCTGTCATTTCTGCCTTTCAGGGTGAACTGAAAGAAATTATAGAAAAATATCAAATAGGATTTTATTACACACCCAATGATGTGAATGCTATTGTAAATTACATTAAAATACTTTATCAAGACAGCAATCTATACGATAAGATGTCTGAAAACGCAAAAAAGGTCTTTGAAGAAATGTTTGATGCTGATAAAATTTACGGGGAATATGCAAATCACATAGAACAAATTACGGAGAATATAGGAATCCACAAATCATAAATTTCACATCATACATCTTTTGATACCTGATTATTCACATATTACAGAAACTCCGGGGCTAAAAGCCAGCGAAGATCAATTTGACAAAACATACCACAGATATCATTTTGCAAGACAGTTTTCAATAGACAAAGAGGTGCTGGAAATTGCCTGTGGTTCAGGAATGGGATTAGGATATCTTGCAAAAGCGGCAAAAACCGTAACCGGAGGAGATATAGACGAAAAAAACCTGTCGTTTGCCCGCAAACATTATACTAACAGAGAAAATATATCCGTATTACATCTTGATGCTCATCAACTTCCTTTTCCTAATGAGAATTTTGATACGATTATTCTTTTTGAAGCAATATATTATTTAGAAAAACCGGAAAAGTTTATTGAGGAAAGTTACAGGGTATTAAGAAAGAATGGAACCATTATTATAGGCACAGTAAATAAAGAATGGGACGACTTTCACATTTCTCCATTTTCAAAAAAATACTTTTCTGCAAAAGAGCTTTATCAACTATTAAAAAATAAATTTAATGCTGTGAAAATATATGGCGCTTTTCCGATTGAGAAAGGATTGAAGGCCGGGGTGATTTCTTTCATCAAACAGTTTGCAATCCGGCTTAATTTAATTCCGGGAGGTTTAAAAGCAAGAGGATATCTTAAAAGGATTTTTATGGGAAAACTTATTGATTTGCCTGCTGAACTGGAGGATAACTCAATTTCTTTTTCTGAGCCGGTTGAACTGCCCGTAAATGCAGTAATTAAAGAATATAAAATACTCTATGCTGTTGCAACGAGGTAATTTTTATAACTTAAATCCGTAATGAAACGACTATTTGATATATTTTTTAGTTTTATAGGTATTGTAATCCTTTCTCCGATAATTTTTGCAATTTTCATTGCAATAAGATTATATGATAACGGTCCGGTATTTTATAAAGCGCCAAGAGTAGGTCGCAATGGAATTATTTTTAAAATGATAAAGTTCCGCACAATGACAATTAATGCGGATAAAACAGGCGCATCCTCTACAAAAGCAGATGACCCGAGAATTACAAAACCGGGGAGTATTTTAAGAAATTATAAGTTAGATGAAATACCACAGCTCTTCAATGTTTTATTTGGCGAGATGAGCATTGTCGGACCACGCCCTCAGATAAAATGGGCTGTTGATTTATACACCCCGGAAGAAAAACAAATTCTTACAGTCAGGCCCGGAATAACTGATTATGCCTCTATTAAATTTAATAATGAAGGAGAAATTCTCAAAGGAAGCGATGACCCCGATAAACTCTATATGGAAATCATTCATCCCGAAAAAATGCGTTTATCCTTAGAATATGTAAAAAATAAATCTATTTTTACAGACATAAAAATTATTTTTTTAACCATCTTAAGTTTTTTTAAAAAATAAATTATGCCAAAAAACAAAATCATTGCTGCTGAAGGAAATTTCAGACAGAAATCCGAAACAGAAGCAATAGCGGATTATGTGAACATTTTTCAAAATTCCAAAGATACCACGCAAAACAAGCTTCACAATTTCATGAAATATGCGCGAAGGCAGGATGTAACTAAAATGCTTGCACGCTATGAGATTTTTAAAAAAATCCTTCCTGTTAAAGGTTCTGTAGTCGAATGCGGAGTGTTCAGGGGTGCCGGATTGATGTCATGGGCATTATTCAGTGACCTGATGGAACCAATTAATTTAATGAGAAGAATATATGGCTTTGATACTTTTGAAGGATTCCCTGATGTATCGGGAAAGGATAAAAATAATTTACGAAATCCAAAAGTGGGAGACTTGAATGCCAATGTATATGAAGAATTACAGGAGATTATTAAAGCGTATGACAAGAACAGGTTTCTCGGGCACGTAGAAAAAATTAAACTAATAAAAGGAAATGCCTCTAAAACAATTCCGGAATTTGTAAAGAATAATCAGCATTTAGTAGTCAGTTTGCTGTTTCTTGATTTTGATTTATACGAGCCGACTAAAATTGCCCTGGAATATTTTCTTCCCCGCATGCCTAAAGGAGCGATTATCGCATTTGATGAATTAGATAATCCGATTTGGCCGGGAGAAACCCTTGCATTGCTTGATTCTATCGGCATAAATAAATTAAAATTACAACGATTGGATTTTGATCCGTACATTTCTTTTGCTGAAATTCCGTAAAAGAATTATTAATGACAACAAAAGAATTAGCAAAGCGAATCCGAATTCACGCAGTAAAAATGACTTCTGCAGGAAAGAGTTCTCATGTGGGTTCTGTTTTGTCAATTGCAGATATTCTTGCGGTTTTATACAATGATATTTTAAAAGTAGATCCTGCTAAGCCCGATTGGAAAGACAGGGATCGGTTTATTCTCAGCAAAGGACATGCGGGTACAGGTGTCTATGCTGTTCTCGCGGAAAAAGGATTTTTCTCTGTTGAAATCCTGAAAACACATTACCAGAATGGCTCATTACTTTCGGGTCATGTTTCTCATAAAGGAATTCCCGGTGTGGAATTGTCTACAGGTTCATTAGGTCACGGATTATCTGTAGGAACCGGATTGGCATTAGCCGCAAAAATGGATAAAAAAAATTATAAAACGTATGTTCTTTTAAGTGATGGAGAATGCGATGAGGGATCCAATTGGGAAGCGATTTTATTTTCAGCTCATCATAAACTTGACAATCTTGTGGCTATTATTGATTATAACAAAATTCAGAGCATTGCTTCTGTAAAAGAAACCCTTGGACTGGATCCATTTGCAGATAAATGGCTTGCTTTCGGATGGGACGTAAAAACGGTGGACGGGCATAATTACGATGAATTGAAAAACGCTTTGTCAGTTGTGCCATTTAAAAAAAATAAACCCAGTGTGATTATTGCAAATACAATAAAAGGAAAAGGCGTTTCATTCATGGAACATATGGTTTTATGGCATTACAGAAGCCCGCTGGGTAAAGAATTTGAAATGGCATTAAAAGAACTTGAAACACAATAATGCGTAACTCATTTTTTCGTGCACTGGAGGAAAATGCACAAGCCAATACTGTATTTATCACAGGAGACCTTGGCTTTGGCGTGATAGATAATTTCGTAAAAAAATTTCCTGATAAGTTTATTAATGCCGGAGTAGCGGAGCAGAATATGATTGGCATGGCAGCAGGATTGGCTTTGGCAGGAAAAAATGTTTTTGCTTATTCCATTGCAAATTTTAACACGCTTCGCCCGTTAGAGCAAATCCGAAGTGATGTTGCTTACCACGATTTGAATGTTACCATTGTCTCCGTGGGAGGCGGCCTGGCCTATGGAGCTTTAGGAATATCACATCATGCCACCGAAGATATTGCGATCCTGAGAGCTATCCCTAATATGACTGTATTTGCTCCCGGAGATACTGCTGAAGCATATCATATCACAAAAAAAATCATTACCGAAAATCTAGGCCCGGTATATTTACGCCTGGGAAGATCGGGGGAAGCCACTATTCATTCGGAAGAAAGTATAAAAAAATTAAAGCCAGGAAAAGGACTGCCATTGATAGAAAGCAGTAATAAAGAGATTGCTTTGCTTTCTACTGGCGGAATGCTTGAAACAGCGGTGAATGTTTGTACACGGCTAAAGAAAAAAGGAATAGAAAGTTCTGTCTACAGTTTTCATACCGTAAAACCGATGGATGTTGATCTGGTACAGAGAATATTTAAAGAATACAAATACGTGGCATCCATGGAAGAACACAGTTGCATCGGTGGGTTCTCCTCTGCAATACTAGAATCGCTTGTTGGCTTTGCAAATATAAAATTAGAGAATTTTATTCCATTCGCTTTGCCTTCTGAATTTACTTCCAAAGTAGGAGATCAGAATTATCTGAGAAATATCTATGGAATTTCTCCGGAAAAAATAGTTGAAAAAGTCTATGAAAAGATAAAATCATAAACACATAAATTTTTTATGAATTACAAGGTTCCATTTGTTGATCCGGCAAAAAATTATTTATTATTAAAAAATGAACTGGATGCAGTGTATAAGGATGTAATGTCAAAAGGCGATTTGGTATACAGGCATCAATTGAAATCATTTGAAGAAAATCTTGCCCGCTTCGTTGGAACAAAATATGCGGTTGGTTTAAACAGCGGCTACGATGCGCTGCACTTATCTCTCCGCGCTGCCGGCATTGGAGAAGGGGATGAGGTGCTTGTTCCTGCTCACACTTTTGTAGCTTCCTGTTCTGCTATTGTGAACGTGGGCGCTACTGCGGTTTTGGTGGATGTTGGTAAGGATTTTAATATGGATGCGTCAAAAATTGAAGAGGCTATTTCCCAAAAAACAAAAGGAATCATGCCCGTACATCTCAATGGGTACATGGCGGATATGCCGGCAATTATGAAAATTGCAGCGAAACACCATCTTATTGTGGTGGAAGATGCCTGCCAGAGTTTGGGTTCAACTATCAATGGGAAAGGAGCAGGCGCATGGGGCTTGACAGGATGTTTTAGTTTTTATCCTTTTAAAATTCTTGGCGGCTATGGAGATGGGGGAGCCATCACAACCAATGATGAAACCGTTGCGCTATTTGCCCGGAGAATGCGTTACAATGGCGAAGACAGGGACACCGGAGAATATCACGGACACGGTTTTACTTGTATTCTTGATAATCTACAAGCCGCATTTCTGGATTTAAAACTCAAGCATCTCTCCGAATGGATAAATATAAGAAAATCAATTGCCGAAAAATACCGAAAAGAATTCTCAGATATTCCCGATTTGCTATTACCCCATTATTCCAATTCCGGATTTGACCATATATATCAGAATTATGTAGTAAGGTCAAAACAGGGAAATGATTTTTCAGAATACCTGAAAAAAAATGGCGTGGAAGTGCTTACTCAGTTTCGCAAACCTTATTACAAATATGAAAGTTTAAAATTGATGGACAGGGGGTTTCCGGAAACAGAGCAGTTGAGCAAAGAAGTTTGTTCATTGCCAATGAATGTAGAAATTACTGCAGAACAAATTCAGCATGTCATAGAAACTGTCAGAGGGTTTTATAAAAAATAAATAATGAAAGAACTTTCAAGAATTACAGAAACATTTACCGAATCGGTCATTCGTGAAATGACACGAATAAGTGACTCGATGAACGGAATAAATCTTTCACAAGGATTTCCTGATTTTAATACATCGGATGAGATAAAACAAGCGGCAATACGCGCCATTAAAAATAATTTGAATCAATATCCGGTAACATTTGGAGAACCGGAATTAAGAGAAGCTATATGCAAAAAAGCATGGAGTTACAATAACATCCGGTGTAATCCGGAGACGGATATAACCGTTACCTGTGGCGCTACAGAAGCGATGCTTGCCACTTTGCAGGCAATTATTAATCCCGGTGATGAGATAATTATTTTTGAGCCTTTTTATGAGAATTATATCCCGGATGGGATTTTGACCGGAGCCACACCTCGTTATGTAACATTGCATACTCCCGATTGGACCTTCGATAAAAAAGAATTAGCAGCTGCATTTAATGAAAACACAAAAGCTATTATAATCAATACACCAAACAATCCGACCGGAAAAGTATTTTCAAAAGAAGAGTTAAACATCATTGCAGAACTCTGCATTAAGTGGAACACCTTTGCCATTACAGATGAGATTTATGAACATATTTTGTACGATAGCGAAAAGCATGTTTCTCTTGGCTCATTACCCGGCATGGAAGCACGTACCATAACGATCAACTCCATTTCAAAAACTTATTCTGTTACCGGCTGGCGTGTTGGATGGACAATTGCTTCAGAACTTATTACAAAACGCATACGAAAAGTACATGATTTTATGACCGTAGGAGCGCCAACCCCGTTTCAGCATGCTGCTGCCGAAGCATTAAATTTTCCTGCTTCCTATTACGAAAAACTTCAGAAGCAATATTTTGAAGCAAGGGAATTTATGTTTTCTACTCTTACTACATCGGGTTTTAAACCGTATTTACCAAAGGGAGCTTATTACATTATTGCCGATGTAACTAATCTGGCTTCCAAACTAAAATCTTCCGATGATTTTGATTTCAGCAAAAAACTTATTGAAAAAACACGGGTAGCAACCGTTCCGGGCTTTTCATTTTACTCCAAGAAAATAAAAAACACCAACCAGGTTCGTTTCGCCTTTTGCAAAAAGGCCGAAACACTGCAACTTGTAAGAGAACAGCTTTCAAAAAATCTCTGGAATTGAAAATGGTAAATCAAAAAATTGCAGCTTTCCTCTCCAAAACGCAGTATTGCATTTTACTCTTACTACTTTTCCTGATGCCGTTTTCAAGACAGGCAATTCCTCCTCTTATAATTGCATGGATTATAGTATGGAGTTTCAATGGTAATTTGAGAGAAAATATTTTGGCGGTATTTAAAAGTAAAATCGGAATATTACCGGTACTATTTTACTTTCTCCATGTTATTGGAATGTTTTATACTTCAAACCAACCGGAGGGAAGATTTGACCTGGAAGTGAAATTGTCGCTTTTTCTATTTCCACTTTTAATGTTCGGATCGGCTTCCTTTATAAAAGAAAAACTTCATTCTTTCCTGTGGTGTTTCGTGATTTCAAATTTTGTTTCTTCATTAATATCTTTTGTTGTAGTAATACCAAAAATTTCTTCCCAATACTACCTATACAATGATTTCACCATGTTCCTTCACCCCACCTATGGCGCTATGTATGTCCTTTTTTCAATCAGTATTCTGGTTTATTTTTTATTCGAGAATAAAATTCCGGCTTGGAAAAACAACATATCCGCATCTCTAATGAAATGGCTAATGCTGAGTCTGATTGCTTTCTTCAGCGTTATCGTTTTCCTCTATTCGTCCCGGGCAGGGCTAATAACAGGAATTGCGATTCTTTTTGTTTCCGCTGCATTTTTTTTATATAGAAAAAAAATCAATCTGTTCATAAAAATATTGACAATCATAGGTATACTTTCTATCATTGTATTTATTGTAAATCAAAACAGAAGATTTGTGATTTTTTCAAAATTCCTTCAATCAAATTCAGAAGTTAATTACCAGGTAAATGAAAATGTGTCAGTGAGGTATATGGTAGTTGTTGAAACAATAAACCTGATACAAGAAAATTTTTGGACAGGGGTAGGAACAGGAGATGTAAAAGATGTATTGGTGGAAAGATATAAGCTCAAAGGATTTAAAGAAGCAGAAAAACAAAACATGAATCCACACAATCAATTTTTGGAAACCACTCTTGGATTAGGAATTATTAGCGGACTACTACTACTGGTATTAACCATGATGCCTTTAGCTGCAGGAATCAAACATGGAAATATACTGCTTATATTTTTTTCAATTATTATCATTGTCAATTTCACATTTGAATGCATGTTCGACACACAGGCTGGAGTTATCTTTTTTGCTATTTTTTATTCCTTGCTTTCCTCTGTAAAAGCAACTCCGAAAATCAATTACTGATTTACCTCAGTTCATCCAGCATTTTCTGCAGTTCCTCCCGCTTTTCGGCATATCCCAGTTTTTTATAGGAGAATACCAAGTTGCGGAGCAGTCGCTTTATCATTTCAAGATTGGTACAGGGCTGGTAATGTGATGCTTCGATCTTCATGTCCATTTTCTTCAGATATATGTCAAGCTGTCCTTTACCAAACACAGCCCCTTTGCTGAAGGGATTGATGTAAAACAATATGCCTTTTGCCATCATTTCTTCATCACGCTTGGTCTTTACTGAAAGCAACTGATGAATGTCCTTATAACAAAGAACAAAATGCTCCGGCAGGTTCACTCCGTAAATTGGTATCTTCAGATCCTGGGCAACGATGAGATAAATAAGAGATAAAGAGAGTGGATTTCCTTTTTTGCTTTCCAGCACATTGTTGATATAAGAATTCTGCGGAGCGTGATAATTCTGTGTATTGCCGCTGTAATTATGGACTTCAAACAAAATATGATTGATGATTTTTACCTGCTCCAGCGCGGTAAGCTTCTCGTGGAGTTCAAGCCATATATCCTGCCTTATTTGCTGAATTTGCTTTTTCACCTTGTTAATGTTCAGGTCCGGGTATTGGTATTTAGCAATAATGAGCGCTCCGGCAAGCAGGTTTTGCTCCTGATCTGCTGCCCACTCCTTTAAAGTCTGCAGAGTAGTATTAAATTGTATTTCGTGAATAATATTTTCAACCTTGGTTTGAATGACTGTATCAAACGACTGCTCCCATACTGTTTCAAGGGCAGGCACCACCTTTTCACCTATCGACAACAATTTTTCCCTCACATGGATAAAGACATCTTTGTCCGGATCGTCCAGCAAACTTAGAAGTGCATTTAATTCCTGTTTATCCATAGCTTTTAGACATTACAAAGTTCTGTTCAAAATGAATTGGTTAAGAACAGCCTGATGTAAAGATGTTAACACCAGTAAGTTAATCTCCATTTTTTTTAAAACCGGAAAACTCGGTTTTTTCATCGGATAATTTTTTTGTATATTTGCCATTCTCTTTACAAAATACAAAAACTATAAAACTCATACACCCCTTATGGCAAAGTCAACAAAAAGCAAGATTGTAGTCCCCATGGATTTCTCCGAACAGGCATTAATTGCTTTAGGACAATCCTACAACCTGGCAAGAGAATATAACGCTGAAATACTGCTGGTTCATGTGATCGAAGAAGGTGGAATCCTGCCTAAAATCGTTACCGCCAAACATCTTGCGGACATGAAAAAAGACATTCAAAAACGCCTGGATAAGATTGCGGAGGATACTTCCAAAAAAAGCAAGATTGCGGTCGGCACTATGATCGCTAAAGGGAAAGTGTACGAAAAGATCATTGAGGTTGCGGATATGGTTAACGCATTAATGATCATCATGGGATGCAACAGCCGAAAAAAATTACGCGCGCGTTTCATCGGATCTAACGCCTTGCGCGTGGTACGTGAAGCCACTTGCCCTGTCATTACCATTAAAGGAAAACATCACCGGGAAGGATGTAAAAATATTGTGCTTCCGCTTGACCTTACCAAAGAAACGAAGGACAAAGTACGCCAGGCAATTGACGTTGCCAAACTGGGCGCCTTCAAAGCGGCTATTCGCGTTACTTCTGTCTTACAGGGCTCTGATGAATTTTTAGTTAACCGCCTTACCCGCCAGCTGGAACAAGTGAAAATCTTCATTCAAAAGCAAGGCGTAGAATGTTCTGCTGAGATCATTAAAACTGAAAAAGATGGCGAAACTCTTGCTCAAAGTATTTTGGATTACGCTAATAAAGTGGAGGGAGACCTCCTCATTATCATGACACAGCAGGAGACAAACTTCACACGAATGTTCATCGGTTCAACCGCACAAGAAGTGGTAAACAATTCCGAGATTCCTGTAATGAGCATCATCCCAAAGGTTCACAAGTACAAGACCGCGGAGGAAGCAGCTTCGTAATCTAAAATATCAAGCATCAAATCTCAAAAGAAAAAATACCACATTATGGCAGGAGTTGGTTTTTATTTTGAGAACTCTGATG